>NZ_JANFYP010000015.1:0-99388 GCF_024460535.1 Blautia sp. MSK.18.38
TTACAGCTTTGTGGATGCCAAACTGAGGATCTACTTCCAAAAGCATATGAACATGGTCTGGCATGATCTCCATTTCCAGAATGTCTACAGAAAAATTTGCAGCATACTCTGTGAGCAGCTCCTTCAGCCGGACGTCCACACCATTAATTAATACTTTTCGTCTATGCTTTGGACACCATACTACATGGTATTTACAGGAATAGACGACATTGTTGTTTGATTTATATGTTGTGTTCATATTTGTATTATACTATGGTTTATCAGTTAATACAATTACTATTTTGTCCATCTTCAATTACTTGCATAAATTCGATGGACGCGTCTTATATCCCCATAGCTGAAGCAGGGGGTTTTACGACGCATTGGATAATATTACGATACTTTTTTTACCTTAGAATTAATGGACATAAAGCCTGCTTCAGGATGTCGCGGATAAATATTCTTATACCTGTAAGTACTCAGCACGATTCCCATGAGTCCATAAGAAACTATGATACAGCTTCCTCCGGCTGAAAAAAACGGAAGAAATGTTATTGATTGCGGAAATACGCCAAGATTCTCAAGGACATTTATCAAAAAACTGATGAGAAATACAATTCCGCACCCGCATCCCATCATCATACCCAGCTGATTTTTCTGTCGCAACGCAGTGTTAAAGACTGCAAAAATCAAAACCGCAAGAACACAGCACAAAAGTATAGCTGCAATTATTCCATATACAGATGACAGATAGGTCAGAATGTAATCCGCGTTAAATGCTGGCAGGATTCCCGTTACATCTGATTTGCTTTTCCCGATCAGCTTATTTTGTCTCCAAAGTGAATGCAACATTTTTGTGAGATAATCTGTTTCGCTACCGCTGGAAAACATCGCCTGTATGCGCGCAATTTGATATTCCGCCAGCCTGTTTCTCAGGTACATACCCAGGAAAGCTGCTATGGGCGCGGTCAAAAACACAGCCCAGATTCCACAGATAGTTCTTTTCTTTCTGACAGTAAACCAGTCCTTTTTGATTGCGATCGTCAACATAGTCAGCATAGTTACCAGCATCACACAAGCTGTCCTGAGTGCCGGCAGGCTGTAAACTAATATTACTGGAGCAATCAGCCATAAGATTGCTCTTACCAGTCCCTTATATCCCCACCCATGATATTTATATAAAATTGCTCCATATATGGGGACATAAAACAGCATCAGTTTTTGTACATCCATGCCTCTTCTGCCTCCTGGCAGTGATATAAAAATCCTTGCTCCGTTTACCTGGCCTCCTTCCAATATAACCAGCAAACAGGCGGACAATAAAACAGCTGCAATTATTTTTGAAAATTTTGCCAATACGGTATAGTCCAGCAGATACAAAATCATCATGACAGCCAGCCCGATCATAACATGAAACACATATCTGTCAGAACCGGCTACCGCATTCTCACTGGCTTTTCCGGAAATCCCTGCATGTATCAGAACACCTGCAATGCTGATAAGTATAATCATTCCCAAAAGTTTCCATGCAGCTTGAGGTCTGTGGATACTGTCAAGGGAGATTCCTGTTTCCACAGGATCCCCCATGTCTCTGACGGCTTCCTTCTCTGCCTGTTCATGATCCATGCCTGCCTTCATGTTTTCCGCAATCTGATCCTCCATATGATCCTGCAGTTCCTGTTTTATGTATGGTCTGGCTTTTGTGCAGCGAATCTGTTCCAGCAATAATTTCAGATATTCATCCATAACTCACACCTCCAGTATAAGCACATTGGTCACTGCTGCAGAATACTCTTTCCATTCCTCTATTTTCTTTTCCAGGAATCCTCTTCCCTGTCTGGTAAGGCTATAATACTTTCTGGTCTTTCCAGCTACATCCTGTTCATATACTGTCAGGAGTCCTTTCTCTTCCAAGCTGTGCAGCAATGGATAAAGAGTTCCAGCCTTCAGCTCAAATACATTCTGAGATTTTTGCCTCAGTGTGTCGATCATCTCATATCCATACATATCCTTTTCAGACAAAAGTTTCATTACAAGCATTGCCATACTTCCTGAAACCAATGCTCTTTCAATAGCCATCTGGTCCCCCCCCTTCTTAGAATAAGTTATATATCGGCGTTCTATATATCGGTTGTCTATATAATAGATTATTTTACATTATTTGTCAATATATCAATAAGATTTATCAAAACTAATGGCTATTACCATTCATTGATTGTTTCGGTAATTGCCATATTACGTATGCGCTTTGCAGGGGCATAGACAGATACAATAGCAGATATAAAGATAAAGGCAACAACGATTCCAAACCATAGGATAGGAAAACTCCACTCAATTCCAAAATAATGTGCAATTAGACGATTATATAAAAATCGGCTAAGAGGAAGTCCAATACCACATCCAACTATCAAACCAGAAATTGCATAGGTGTACGCTTCCGCAGAAATCATTCGTTTAAGCTGTCAGCGAGATAATTCCGACAGTAGCCAGAAAACCATAACAAACAATTCGTACCGCCAAATAGGTAGCATTATTTTGTTTATTGCTTTCACGCTGATCTGTGATAATAATGTCATCATTTTCAAGGCTTCTAATTTCTGCTATCGTTTCTTCAGTTGCATTTGAAGCTAATTGAATTCCAATAAGACCATACTTTGTATTGCGCATGATACGTTCAAACACCGACACTTGCAATACCCGGTCTGCCGTTTGTGCTATGCCGCGGTTATGGGTAATCATAATGATGGTCTGCTCATATTTTTTCGATGTTTCTTTGAGCAATGCTATAACCTCGCTGCTATTTTGTGAATCCAGAGTTCCCGTCGGCTCATCTGTAAACTGTACCCCTATCCCTTATGCCTTGAAAATAGAGGCTTTAACTGTATGCACACTTGTGTACTGTGTACACTTCTATTCAGAAAAAGGCAGGGCTTTTATACCCTACCTTGATCTCCCTTAAATACTATGAAAAATTTTCTTTTATCCTTTGATTGCTTTTATCCAGCACACAAAAGTACTCTTTTTCTTTTTTGTTTCCGTAACAGAATCATAGACTTCTTTTTCTTGTAATTTGTAACTTGTAATGTACGATACTTCTTGTAATCGTTTAGCAAGCCTTTGGCTTTCTTCGCTATTAGGTAATTCAACGTTATGTTTTTTACTTCTATCGCAAAATCCTGAATACCATTGTGAAAGTTCTGAAAAACAATTTTCAAAATCAGCCGCTTCTAAAATCGAAAGGCATTTAAACATCAACGTCTTTTTCCCTTTTTCATCTACATATTCCCAGGCTGCTGTAAATATCGATTTGTTAATCGTCATATTTGAATCAACTAAGTTTTCAGCAATTTTTGCAGTCATATAATTTTCTCCAAAAGCATCCAACAGAATTTCTGCATTAGAAAAATTGAGAATAGGTGAAAGCAATAGTGTTTCTAATAATGTTTCTCCCATTGGAATCTTTTCCATTACTTCCATATATTCCGCTTGATTATACAAAATAAAATCTGGACATAAATCAGGATAGGCATCTTTAATTTCACCATATTTATTAACATCAAAAGGAATATATTTTTTCTTAATCAAAATTCCCACTTTCCGTCTCTCAACCTTCTCTATTGGAATATCAAATTCTAATTCCAACTGAGATAATAGTTTTTCAAAAGCAGAATCATCAATTGTACTTGTAATAAGTTCTTCGGCAAACACTTCATTTAAACACTGATTCTCTAAAAATGTAAGTTGATCACTATTTGTTTCAATGTATTGAAGTAGTTCTGGCGTAATCTTATATCTGTCCCAATAACATTTGATATTCTCCCATTTCAAGCTTACTTTTCCTTTATCCAATAACTCATTCCAAAGAATTTTCACGTCCTTATCAAAATCAGAATCGAACTTTCCACAGCATTCACAAATATCATCTACACAAAATTCTTCATGATTCACTAATTCCAAACAGATTTCGGTCTCTTCTGGATCATTTTCCAACATTCTTTCTAACAAATCCATAATCTGTTCAACATCTTCCTTAGTATTATTAGATGCTAATATAATTTCCCTTACATACTGTTTCAAATTTTCTTGTATGTATTTAATTAACGGTTCATATCCTAGTGAAATAATTGTTGTATAATTTCGAGTATCTAAACCGGAAAGCATTGTATCATTTTCAAATTCCACAATCCTACGTATCATCGTATCATTTAACTTATAGCACCGATTTTCAAAAACATATCGCAAAATTTCCTCCGAAACATTTTCAATAGAAACATTCTTGAAAATAATTCCAAGTGTTTCAATTAAGGAAATCACCTTTTGATCTTGAATAGATGATAGCCGCTGTAATATATCTGGATTTTCCTCTATAAAGTCGCTCATCTTATTATTGTCATTTAATTCAAATAAGCGTTCTGTATCCACGTTATCAATAAGTAACTGTAAATAAAAAATTTTCCTTTCGTATGTTATCGATATATCCTGGACAATATCATTCCACATATCAGGCCAACGCATTGCTAATAATTGAATCAATCTCTCTTTATATTGAGTTTGCTCAATAAATTCATCTATAAACTCCCAGCTTTCCACTGTTCTATCAGATAATTGATCAATTAATATCATACGTTTTTCATTCTCATTCTCTTCAGACAATAAATATTCCAAAAGAATAAAATTGAAAATACTTTTTTGTTCGAATTCATACGGTTGTAAACGCTGTATAACCATTCCAACTTTTGTCAAATTATAATTATATGGCAGCTTTTCCATATTTTTTACTGCCAGTATATAATTCATATCTTCTTTTGTAATGCTTGTCCCCTTAAAATAATTGATATAGTTTGCGTATTTTTCATCAATGTATCCTCTTCGAAGCATAAATACAAGCAATTTATTTTCAGCAACTTTTTCAGATAGTACATTATGAACTCCAAATTTTTCTATCAGCTTTTTAAGTGACCAGCCTGAAAGTTCATGTACATTCTTCTTCAAATCTTCAATTTCTCTTTTTATTGAACTAACACCTTTTTCTTGGACAAATTGAAAATTTTTAATTCTTTCATAATATAGTTGAAAAACTTCTTGAAAATCACTCACAGATTTTTCCGACTGGAAACAACTCCATGTGTAATACTCAATTTCAACATCTTTTAATTCCGCAAGTTTCGATAATTCAAACGAATCCTCCATTATTTTACTCACTGAACATTTATCCCAATAGCTTTTATTAATACTATATGGAATGCCTTGCCAATTCACCATAGCACCAAGCATAGCTGTTTTGAGTTCTTTTATGTGTTCTAAACAGTCATCATGATATTTTTCTAATTCCTGTGTAAGTTCATCAACTTCATTATGCCATTTCATACATTGTCCAGAGATATATCTTTGCTTATCCTCAAAAGCTTGTTTCACAACTCCTCTCTCCATCTGAAGTTCTGCAAACTCCCGTGGATACAAATTTTTAAAAATAATCAATGCCATCATTGTTTCATCTGACAATTTCAGTTCCTGATCAGTACGAATCGTTTCCTTATAAATAACAAACTCATTGTATATATTCTGAAGAATTCGCATATCTTCAACATATGGAGATACGTCTAATATAAATTCCTGTGAGATTTCATGAACAATCCCTTTCTTTTCAGATTCCTCAAGTTTTTGTAAAAAGATTTCCCCAGAATTCGTAGAATTTATAATTGGAATTACCGGAATAATAAATTCAAAGAATTTTGTTCTGTCTGTATCCGTAAATATATCATCTCTAATAGCATAAATAAAAACAATACGCCCTTTAATCCCGTCGTAGTTGTTCAATAATGTATTCAATTCCCGAAGATGGATAAAAATAGATGGATCTTCTAAGCGATCTAAATCCTCAAAAAATACAACTCTGTGCTTTGTCTCTTCAAAGAAATATACAATTTCATCCATATTTTTATTAAATACAGTTTCCGCTGCCGTTTCAGAACTTTTCACAACTGTCTCTGTTGGCAATTTTACTTCATTTACTTTAAAGCGAAACAGCACCAAACGATATGTTCGGGCGATGATTGCCAATATTCCCGCACAAAAAACAAGGAAAATACTATCCGAAACCACTGCTTTTAATCCAAATTTTCCACCTGCCTCTTCTATTTTTTCAATTATCATTTGAAAAGTATCTGGAAAAAATATAAATTCCGTCACTCCCAAAATTAAAAATATCAAAACCAAATATCCCCAGACACGTTTCCAATTAATTTTGTGTAGCTTCCGATATCTGCTCTGCGGGATCTTTTTATAATTGACTTTATAAAATAATTGCTTTAAAATTCCTAATTCAATTTCATCTTGTTTCAAAGAAATTTTCTTAGGATTCCCCTTCTCATCAGTTTCGTTTTCAACAAAAGTTGCCATTGAAACACGAAGCGATTTACTTCTAATAATTCTATGTTTTTTCAAATATGTATCAATGATACTACTCTTGCCCGCACCATATGGACCTGCCAGTGCAATATTTTTAACTTTCTTTTTCTTTATCGCCCAATGTAATGCCTTTAAATATTCAGCTCCATTTTCAATATCATCAATGGGTGCCAAGTCTGTAAATTCATTTTTCTTTTTCTCTTGTATTCTTTTATTTATTACTTCACGAATTTTCTCCAAAAGTGCTATCGTAGAAATCCCTCCCTCAAATTTAACTGATAACACTATTGTATCATGAAATATTTGATGATACAAAATGAAAAAGTCTTGATTTCTCCTCTATTTTATCCCCATAACCATCAGCAGACACGTTCTTTACCTCCCCCTGCCAGTCGCTGATTATTTTCTTCTTCATTAGAAATTCTTAATCAGATTCAAGTCTCTTTTATTCAATACTTTCCGCATTGCTTCATTTTCTTTCCGTAATGTCTCGTTCTCTCTTTTTAGTTTCGCTACCTGTTGCTCCAGCTGCAGGATACGGTTGTCCATTGCCATATCTAAAAATCAAAGCCACCGCTTCAAAAGCACGCGAAAATGTATCTGCGTTACGATGGCTTTTTTTCTTTGCCGTCGTGCGGCAGAATGAAGTTATATTCTTTACTTATATACTATATGGAAAATTTGTAGATTTTATAAAGATTTGAAAAAATAATGAGCGATACCGTAGTATCGCCCTCTAATTTCTTAATATGGAATTTTAATTATTACCTGCGCACCACCAGTCTTTTTAGAATTGCTTAAAATAAGTTGCCCGTCATGTTGTTTGATAATGCTGTTTGTGATATAAAGTCCCATACCAAAGTGCATATTAGAAGTTCTGCTTTTATCGCCCATAAAAAATTGTTCTTGTGCATGGTGTATAGCTTCTGATGTGAAGCCGGTTCCCTCGTCTGTTATGGATATGTGTAAAAAATGGTCTACCTTTTGTGTTGTTACATAAATTGTTCCCAGTGGTGGAGAATAGTCTACGGCGTTGCTTATCACATTCATAATTGCCCGTTCTAACAGAAGTTTATCCGTTTTGAATATACCCAAGTCAACTTCCTTTTCCATGTGCAGACAAATTCCTTTTGCAAGACATAAAGAGTTTGCCTGTGCTTCAATCTGTCCCATGTAACCAGAAATATCAATTTCTTCCAAATGAAGCTGATACCCGGCAACAGTCCGGGAAATATCAATCAGCGTCTTAATATAAATGCTTATTTGACTGGAGCTTTCAGTGATATAATCTGCATATAGACATTGTTCGTCATCAAGTTCCGTTTCATTTATCAAATCAATATTTCCTTGAATAACTGTCAAAGGTGTTTTCAAATCGTGGGCTAATGCTGCAATCTGTTCTCTCTGTAATTGTTCCGCGTGCCATTGCTTCTCTAAAGACATTTTCAGATCATCCCGCATTTTAGAGAAAGAAAGCAGAACATCTTCAAATTCTTTAATATTAGAATGGCCTATTTCAAAATCAAGATTTTGTGATGAAATTTCTTCGGTCGCGTTCATAATAGGCACTAATTGTTTTTGTAGACGCCTTGAAAAACGAATGGTTAATAGTATACATACAAACACGCAATTCAGAACAATTAGAGAGTAAAGTATCATTTCCGGTGAAGGAAAATATTTGTTCAACCATGGGTTTATAAAGCGTGAACCAATATAGTATTGTAAAACAATCAATTCCTTATCCCTTGTAATCAGCAGAAACTGCTTTCCGTTATTTGCAGTATTAACACCATCGGTCGCATATCTTAATGCTGATTTCACATCATCATTTTTTAAGGAGGTTTCCAGTATTGTGTATGATTTATCCAGTAAAAGGTAATCACACCCGGAGGGCATATTTTCTGTTACATCTGCCAAATCAGGTGTTGAAGCAAGAACAGGAGCTATTGTTTTCACAAATTCTTCACTTTGATTAGCATAATTAACAATCCCAAAACTAGCAAATATCGTAAATATAAGAAAAGGAGTGATTACGGATAATGCCAGACCGCCTATCAGCATAACAAGGTATTTTATAAAAGCTGTCCTTAATGTCGCTATCTTTGTTCCCATTTGTAACCTTTCCCCCAAACTGTAATGATTGGCTGTACCCCCATCTTATTGAACTTTGCCCGTACATTTTTAATGTGAGTAGAAATTGTTGAGTTATCGCTGTCTCCGTCAATACTGAATACAGCCTCATAAATCTGTTCTTTAGAAAAAACCTGTCCTTTGTTATTAGCAAGATATTCACAAATTAAATATTCGCTCTTTGTAAAGGGAACCGGGCAGTCATCAACCCGGATTTCTTTTGCGGATAAATCGACCTTAATATGTTCAAAAACGATTGTGCTGTGTTTTTCTCTTGTTTCCCGCCGCAGATGGGCGTTTACACGTGCCCGCAATTCAGCTATACGGAAGGGCTTTGTCAAATAGTCATCAGCTCCAATTCCCCCAAGCCAAAAGTGATATCGTTCTCCAATGTTTTAGCAGTAAGAAATAGTATGGGGCAATCCACAAGGGAGCGGATTTTTTTACAGAATGTAAAGCCGTCTGTGTCAGGCATCATAATGTCAAGCATTATCAAATCATATCGGTTTAAGTACTCTAAGGGAATCTGTGAAACAGATGGATATGTGGAAACGGTGTGTCCGTCTTTCTGCAATCCATTTTTTATCAATTCCAAAATAGGAATTTCATCATCTATAGCAAGGATATTTGCCATAAAATGCACCTCCTTTCACTCCGGTACTATTGTAGCACCATCATATTGTTTTGCAAATTTTACTGACATTTTGCCACCCGGTATTCAGAATTTACTTCTACTGCCACGGAATCAGTTCTATCTTTGTGCAAGATTTCATATATACCGCCTATTGTCCACTGCTCTCGTTTTTGTGAGCTCTTCTCTTTTCCGTTCCAATCAATATGATATAGTTCCTCTTTGGGAATTTGTAATTTTGTATCATTATCAAATGTATAGGATTCAGCAATTATATCAATATATTCTCCAATATTTTCATAGGGAACGGTTTCATCTGTTATCTGATAAACTTTATCCCCGCATAGCAACTGTGTACAATTTTGCGTATTTATTGTAAATTCTCCTTCGGCTGTTGCCTCTGTTTTCTGATTGTATCGAAAAATAGTATCTTTGTCCGTAACAAATCTATTAAGAATAGCTTTGTGGTAGCCTCCGTTTACGTCAACAATAAGCTCCTGCGTATTTCCATCTTTGACCGTATAGACATTTAAAAATGGAATGATATAGGCGGCGTCTGGTTTTGAATCAGCAATATCAGCTAAAGTTTTAAAAGTGGCCTTTTCTGTATCCTGTTGAAGCAGGATTTTCCCGTTTGAATCTATGACCGCAAGTTTTCTGATATAGCCAACCCATTCTCCAAGTTCTGAATTTGACAGTGTATCATCAAGAATGGTGAAGCTGTCTCCCTTGTAGGTAAACTGTGTCACATTATCCGTATTCAGCACACATTCTTCTTTGTCTTTGGAATATTCATCAATTCCCTTTTCCAAAACAGAACAGCCAGTCATACTTGCTCCCATCAGCAGAATAGCAACAACCAGTAAAATCATTTTCTTAATCATCGTTTTCCTTCCCATTGTGAAATCCAAAAAGTCATTGCAATAAAAGCAATTATTGTAATAAGTCCCATTATAAAAACCTCATTTTTGTGTAGGGATAGTTTATCGTCTAACACATAACGGCTTAAATCAATTGCCCAAGCGAAAGGGATATACTTCCAAACTCCCGCTAAGACAATATTACTGTACATAATTACCTGTAGGCTTTCAAATACACCTAAAAACAATGACGGCCCAAGTCCAAACTTAAAGCCAATAAATAAATGGAAAATGTAAAGTATAATATTTCCAAAGGCAAGGACTATTATTGTTTCTAACAGCATGACATAGGGTGTATGTGGAATAAGTCCTTGTATTGCTACCAGTATAGAAAATAATAGCACCAAACTAATCAGTGAAAGAACGCCTCCACCAAAAAGGACAAGAAACTTTCCGCAGAAAATGGTTATCCTGTTTGGAACGGATAGAATCGACTGTGAATGTGCGGCGTGATCTTCCATAAACGTATTTAACCCGGTAATTATGCTGATAAGAATTGGAAAAAACGTAGCTGTAATCTCAAAAATCAGCTTATATTTATTGTAGTCTGGTCGGAAACTGTATAAACCAAAATAGCTTGTAAAAAGGATTGCACCTGCTATCGGTACGAATATATGAATTGGTAATAGTGGTGTGTGGCGCAATTTTACCAATTCTGAACGGATTGCCCTATATAGTGTCATTCTATTTTGCCTCCTGTCTGCTAAAATTACCTGCACCCAAATAAGTAAGTACGAAAAAAAGTATGAATGATAAAATTAAAGATAATGCAACAGGTAATATGGAAACGTTAGGAGTGTCATTCAATGTTCCATTGATACCAATTCCCATTAGTGATTCCGCCAGCTTTGGAGCCCAACAATATGGACACAGCCACCATAAGGAGGTAGTTCCAAAAAAGCCGGGAAGAAAAATTCCAAAGGCAGTGTTTACTACAAGCGGCATAAACAATCCTATTTTAAAAATCAAGAATAAGCAAAGCGGAATCTGCCATATAGAAGCTATCATAATAGCAACACTGCCTATAAAGGATTGTCCCGGTGTGAAAATAACGGTTGACGGGGAGATAATATTGCTAACACATACTAACAATGCCAATATAAAAGCCGCAAATATCATTTTTTCAATCAGAATCAGGTTTTTACTAATCCAAAATTTTTTCAGATTGATAGACATAGAATATACAGAATAGTATTTATCTGCACGTATTTCTTTTTGATTGGACAAATAGCAAAGAACTGTAATTGTTCCCGGAAGTAAAAAGGAATACCACCAATACAAGGACATATACTGGAATTCAGTAAATCCAGCCATAAGCCAAGCAAAAACTGCTGTAATCAATGGGGCAATTATCAATAATTTATTGAAAAAGGTTCTTCTGAATTTTAAATGTTCTGATTTAAGGTATTTCATACTCTTACATTTCCTTTCTGTTTTTTTTCACAATATCCATGAATAATTTTTCGAGATTTTCTTCAGCATGTAAAACACCTTCATACCCCAAGACACCCTCCGAGATAATGCCGATATGGTCAGCAATCTGCTGTACTTCTGTAAGAATGTGGCTGGAAAGAATTACCGTAATTCCTTTAGAGGGGAAGGAACGAATCAATTCACGAAGTTCTTCTATACCAACAGGATCGAGGCCGTTTGTAGGTTCGTCTAAAATCAGCAGGCGGGGATTGTTTAAAATTGCAATCGCAATTCCCAACCGCTGTTTCATGCCAAGAGAAAATTGTCCTGCCCGTTTCTTTCCGGTATTCGTAAGGCCGACAATATCAAGCGCTTCATGGCAGCGTTTATCCGGTAAGCCGAGAAGCTCCGTCCTCACTTTTAAATTTTCAAATGCAGTCAGGTTCTCATAAAGAGGCGGGGTTTCGATTAAGGTTCCTATGTCATTCAAATCTTTTCGGCGCCAAGCATGGCCGTCAAACTCAATGCTTCCAGATGTCGGTTTCAAAATGCCTGTTATCATTTTAAGTGTTGTGGACTTTCCGGCTCCGTTTGGTCCCAACAATCCATAGACGGAATTTTTTTCAATATTCAGCGATATGTTATTTACAACTGTCTGCCTGCTGAATGATTTACAGAGATTTGTTGTTTTCAAGATTATACTCATATTTTACACTATCCTTTCTTTTGATTATGCTAAAAGGATAACTGCAAATTTTGAAGATTTCATAAAGAAAATAGAATTTCTTAAATACATAATAGGAAATACTTGTCCACTTCCAGAAGATGCTTTCCAATCGTATCCTGCAGAAGCATCACCTGATAGGTTGAATTTCGATGGTTTTTCAGATAATCTCTGCGAAGAAAACCATACTTGCCAAGTTGCTCCATCTGCTCACCGGATTTATAAGTAAGATCCGGAAGCAGATATCCATTTACATTCGTATACGTTAATTTCATTTTGTTAGCACTCTCCATTTCTCATCATTTTTTGACCACAAATTTACGACATTTACGACAAATCTGACACTGCTTTACAATATCAGACAAAATGACTGATACCCCGGAAAGCCTGTAAAACAGGCACTTTTGAGACACACAAGACAGGACAAAAATCGACTTCCATTATCAAATAAAAAACGCGAATATTCCAGTGCTAAATAAGCCACTGATATTCGCGTTTCTTATTATCCTAACCACTTGAAAGATGGATAGTATCTTACAACAGCTTTCCCCACAAGCTGGTCAAATCGTACGAATTTGTTTTTCCATGAACGTGAATCCTTCGAATCATTCCGGTTATCACCAAGCATGAAATAACAGTTTTCCGGAACTGTATATGGACCATAACTTCCGATCATTTTCTCCGGAATGAAAGAGTCATCCAATGGAGTGGGTGAACCATCAATGTAAACTTTCCCATCCTTAATTTCCACTACTTCTCCCGGCAGTCCGATCACTCTTTTGATAAAAAGACGGCTTTCATCATCTGGGTATTTGAATATTACAATATCAAATCGCTCCGGGTCCTTGAACTTTTCAGAAATTTCATAACCGAACAGATTAAGATTAATTCCATACGCAAGCCGAAAGCCGAAAAGGCGGTCTTTCACCATAAGTGTTTTTTCCATGGAGGGTGAAGGGATTTTTGCGTTAATCAAAACAACATTATTGATAACCAGAGTAATTGCCACTACTATTACAATCAATTTCACATAGCCTAACAGTTCACGCCAGATTTTCATATTCTCCACCTCACCGTTCTTCATCATTCATATATCTGAACAATCTTTTGTCATATTTTGCTTCCTGGTACCAGCCAATTCCGATCATGACCACGCCTAATACAATGGTAACCGTTCTGACCATTGTATCAGCTGAAAACAGGCAGGTGATTACAATTCCAGTTCCTGCACCTGTAAAAAAGTCAATAACAGACTTTTCACGTTCCAATGTTCATATTGCTCTGCTCCTGTTCTTCCAATCGGTTTTGCTTTCTCACCTGGATTATATAAAAATTTCTGCCAAATGAAAAGCAATTTACCTTTTACAGCGAAAAAACAGGTATGCAAAGCTTCTTTGACATGGGATTTTTGAAAACAGATTCACGTTTCTCTACCTAATCTGAATCCTTATTTTATCCCCGACAGATGTCCAACCGGATTCTGCAGTGATTTCACCTGTAGCTCCATCATAATATGCGCTTTCTTCGGTTCCGTAATCTTCATCCGTTTTATCTGCTGCGTCGGTATTTTCTTTCTGGTCTGTATCGTCTTGAAGCCTTACTTCTGTGGGAGCATCTGCCCCTCCGATAATTTGAGTTTCAACCTGATCCTCTGCATCTGACGGATTTTTTTCCTCCAAAGTATCCTCCGGAACTTCTTCTACCGCTTCTGTAGTCTCACCAATTTCTACAAAATCGTCATCAACCCAGACAGTGTCTGCTGCAGCCATGTAAGGTTCTCTGGTATAAAGCTGTAATTCCAGATAATCGCTGTCAATATCCGGGAGCAAAAGAACCGGGCCGTCAGAATCCAGCTGATACATACCCCAGAAACTGGTTTTAAAACTCCATTGAGATTTACCATCTGCCGCCGAATTACTGCGCAGTTCATACTGTACCTGATTTCCTTTACTGTCTGTCCCCATAAGCATCATCTCATTACCATTATACAGCTTTTCCTCAAGTTCTTCCGGAATTTCTGCCTTAATTATACTTTGCAGTTTATTCATGGAAAAGTCTGTTAATTTTACGGTTCCTTCTTCTGTTTTAACAGAAACATCTTCTAGCTTTTTATGAACTGTCTGTTTCATAAGCTCCTCATGGGGAATAGAAAAATCAAACTCAAACTCTGCGAAATAATCTTCGCCAAGATTTTCATTTTGATAGGCACCGAGTACCAAATGTACTTCTGGATTTTCTCCCAAATCACCATCAAGGGAAAACCGGGATTCCAGAACAGCATCATAGACATTTTCATCCAGTCCAGTATTTAGCAAATCTTCGTCCGAATATGGCAGAAGGTGTCCGCTTTCGTATTCTTCAATTTTCTGTCCATTTATTGTAGTTTTCTGATAATCAATGTCAAGCTGTGTATTGGCAAAGGTCCAGTCATCCTGGACATCATCCGTGTCCTTTTGCCCGGAAGATGTTTTTTCTGCATGCACCTTTGTTAACAGAACCCCATTATCCAGAACAACTTCTTTTAATGTTACAGTAATTCCTTTGTCTTCCTTAGAGGTATTCAACACTTCCGTATAAGATTCAATGCCTTTTGGGAAACCAAGGGTTTCTCCTATGGACAATGTAATATTTTTTATTGCAGCCTGGATATGTGGATTAGAAAAGATAACAGAACCCAAGGTGACGATCACACAGGCAGCAGCTGCTTTGCTCCACCCTTTTGGTCTCCGGTTTTCCTTTTTTTCACTCCATTCCCGCTCTGCTTCCTCTATATATTTCGAATCAATATTACCAAATTCTTTTGAAAAATCAAACTTTTTCATATGCGTCCTCCTTCTTTTTCCAACAGTTTCAACAGCTTTTTCCGGTTTCTGTATAAATTCATTTTCACGCTTCCCGCTGACATATGATGCCTTTTGGATATTGCAGAAACAGGATCTAAAAACCAGTATCTTCGTACAAAAATATTTCTGTCCTTTGGAGACATTTCTTCCAAAAAACGATTTATGGTTTCCATCAGTTCTTTTTCCGCCAGCTGTTCTTCCACGGTATAAGTTACATTTAGCTGCTCCATTTCCTCCATAACATCTGCCATATGAACATCCGGGCGCTTGCCTGCAAACTTTTTCCTTAAGCGGTCAATACTAAGATTTCTTGTAATCCGACCGCAAAAGTGTGCCAATACAGAAGGATGCGTAGGAGGAATCTGTGACCATACCGAAAACCAGGTATCATTCAGACATTCCTCGGCATCTTCTCTATTCGCCAATAAATTCCAGGCAATCTTGTAGCAATAGGGGTGATACTTAGTACTCAATTCTATAATTCCATTCTCATCTCTTTTCAAAAACAGGTTTATAATTTCATCATCATTCATTTACAGGTTGTCCTCCGGGTTTCTTTAAGATAAAAGTCACTGTCCATAATCTGACCAGCAACAGATAAGGCGCCTTTTTGAATAAAAAAATTTCCATTCATATTATATATCGTAAAAAATAGTGGATGGTAACAAAAAAATTTAATTTTTTTCAGTTGAGATCCAAACTACAGTTTTGGTTTTCAGAAGATTACCTTTTAGAGGTAAAAATAATGAAAAGCAGCCGATATTCTCATTTTATAAATCATGAGATACCGGCTGCAACTGCTGTTATAAAATATTTAGTCCAATAAAACTCCCTCTATTTGTATTTTTTAGAAAAGATTTGCACGTCTAACTCATCACTGAAATAACGAGAATGCGACGCACAATTATTCAAGTCGTTGAGTCACTCTTGAAAGTAAAACCGTATTACACTTGTAAAAAAGGTCTGCCGCTTCTGCACTCAGATTTTTTAGCAAGTGTAATATTCTACATATTCCTGAACTCTCCTTATGGAGTAACATATCACTGATATGGACAAACAGATACCTTTCGACGATCAATCAGTCTATTAATTGTTTTTAGTAGCAACATCAAATTGAATCAATTTCTTTATATAACTTTATTAATTGCCTAAGCAAATTTTCATATTCTTTTATTGTCTCATCCGAATCAGACTCTTTTACTATATCCTTGTCATTTCGTAGATTAGAAATTTCAAATGGGTATTGGTTCAATAATTTGATTATTTCTTTGCAATTTGGGATTAATTGATTTCTTTTATTATATGGAATCGCATTTATGCGCTCTCTTAAATTATGCCGCAGATTGTATGCAAGCCAGTCTGCCGTATCAAAAAAAGCACGATACTCATGTCCATATGCTTTCTCAAGGTTTCCTTTGATATAAGAATAGTAATCGTATCCTTCCGGCACTTTTTTGGTTGTGCTTGCAAAAATCCTTACAACATGATCATATGCATCCCGGTGCTCTTTTAATGGCTGAATCAATGCATCCCCATTTTCTGATATTTCTTCGGCTGTAAGTAGATAAATTTTGGTTTTTTGATGTAATTGATATATCTTTTTCCACAACAGTCCAATCTCATCGTTTTGCATTAGATTAAAAACATTTTGTTCAGCCATTTAAAATACCCCGCTATTGAATTAATGAATTTTTAACTTTGACTCCTTTTCCCTCATTACCAGAAACGATTTTTCATCTAGAATACGGTCACCAAAAATCCGCCAGGATCCACGTCGCTTTATTCGGTACGCTTTAATAGTGGAGATTTGTCCGTTTTCACAGTCTCTTGAAAAAAATTTCCTATATTTAAAAGTTTCTATTATCCCCCATAGAGTTCCTGCAACTATAAAAAAGGAAGTACTGCTACAGCTTCAATCATAAATATTCTCCTTATCATCCCAGTTACATGCATCGTCACAATCGGACTGCATCCCAAGGTCTTTTGGTTCGATCACATTTCTTACACTACTACCTGCACTATATTTTTCTCTTCTGTAAATTATGCTAAGATGAACAAATGTTTCTCTGTAAAGTAACAAAAGAATAAATCCAACAAATATACAGGATAGTAATATAACTCCTTTCCTAGATGCCACAGACTGCAATTGTGGATTTCCAAGGAAGCAAACTGCTGAAATTGCGCTTCCTGATTTGCCTTTCCATTTAAGAACAATGAGTCGAAAGCATCCAAAACCGTAAGATCTTTCAGATTTCCACCCACATACTCCTTAAACTCTTCCTCCAATAATCCGAAAGTTTCTATACAAACAAATAGAGTTTTATCATAAAAGTCCCAAATACCATTGTCAACGGATTTTTCGTATATTTATATTTTTACCGTCTCATAACCAACTCTCTCACTTCGAACATGTAGCAAAAAATCTATCATACCAGATAAGGAATGTCAAAACTGTCCAGATTTTACGGCTGTTATCTGCCTTTTTCTCTTTGTGCTCTTTCAGAAGTAAAAGAAGCTTATCTGTATGAAAAAACTCTTCTGCTTCTTTCGAGGTAAATAACTCCTTTACCCTCTGATACCAGTCATCCTGCCGCAGCCACACACGGATTGGAATTGGAAAACCAAGTTTCCTACGTTCATCGGTTTCCTGTGGAAGAAATTCTGAAACAGCTTTACGGAAAATATATTTGGTTGTACCCGCTGCAATCTTGGCTTCTTTCGGAAGCTTTGCTGCAAAGTCAAAAACTTCTTTATCCAGAAATGGTACCCTGACTTCCAATGAATGTGCCATGCTCATTTTATCTGCTTTCTGTAAAATATCGCCAGGAAGCCAGTATCTCAGATCTACAGACTGCATTTTTTCCATGTCTCGAAGTGATCCTCTGTTTTCTGACTCAAGTTCTTTAAAAAATGGTCTTAAATATTCCTGTGTGGAAGGTCCTGTTACTTTATTTTTCAAAATCTGCGCTTTCTCTTTTTCACGGTAAATATATGCATTTCCGATGAAACGTTCTTCCACTTTCATTCCTGCACGGATAAGGAAATCTCGTCCCTTCACATCCGGCAGCTTTGCAGCCAGTTTTCCAATTACACGTCTGACACCAAATGGAATCCAGGCAATTTTTTTCAATGATTCCGGTTCTCTGTAAATATTATATCCACCGAAAAGCTCGTCTGCTCCTTCTCCGGAAAGAACAACCTTGACATGACCTGCAGCCTCTTTTGAGAGAAAGTAGAGTGCAACGGCAGAAGCATCAGCAAGGGGCTCATCCATATGATACATAACATCTGGAAGGGCATCCCAGAATTCCTGCTTGGATATGATTTTCACATGGTGTTTTAAACCAGCTTTTTCTGCCACTTTGGCAGCTTTGTTTACTTCACTATATCGGTCTCCCTCATCGAATCCCACTGTAAATGCCTGATCTGCACCAGAGGAAGAAGCCAGATAACCGGAATCCACTCCCCCGGATAAAAACGCGCCGACTTCCACATCACTTAACATATGGTGCTCCACTGAATCCTTTAAATTCTCTGCAAGCTGATTCCGCAGCTGCTCCATATTCGTCTTACGGTCCCATTGGCCTGGTGCAAGCTTTGTTTTGAAATAAGTCTTTATCTCATAGTTTCCGTTTTTATATAAAAGCATATGACCTGGCATAAGCTTATAAATCCCCCTGAAAAAAGTTTCTTCCAGAGGGGAATATTGAAATGACAAATACTGCTCCAGTGCCTTCTGATTTACTTTCCTTTCATAGCCTGGAAATGCAAGGATACTCTTAATTTCAGAAGCAAATACAAAGTGTCCATCTATTTCGGCATAGTACACAGGCTTAATTCCAAAAAAATCCCTTGCAAGCATCAAACTCTGCTCCTGTTCATTCCATACAGCAAACCCAAACATTCCCCTGAGCTTATCCAGTGCCTTCTCCCCATACTGCTGAATAGTATTTATCAGAACCTCCGTGTCAGAATGAGTACAGAAAGAAATGCCGAAAGCCTCAAGTTCTGCCCGCAGTTCCTTATAATTATAGATTTCTCCATTAAAAACAATATGAAGGTTTCCGTCCGCACTTTCCATAGGCTGCTGCCCATCTTCTAAATCAATAATACTAAGTCTTCGAAAGCCCAGCGTGATCTTCTCCCTGCAAAAAGAGCCCTCACTATCCGGGCCCCTATGCTCAATAGCTTTCATCATCCTTTCAATTACTGTCTTCTGATCCTGTCTGTAACCTGTAAATCCACAGATTCCGCACATTTTATCCTCCGTATCTATTTGATGTAGTTTATACGCTGCAGCAACTTTTTTATCACAAGTGAATCCCACATGGTCACATCGTAATCATAGTGGTCTGTGAGTCTGCGCCTCAGCTTGTGTTCTCCCTTCTTTTTCTACCTTTGTAGAAATCATCTCTAATTCTACATCTGTAGAATTAGAAAGTCAATCCCATTTTCTACAATTGCAGAATCTATGTCATATATTTGATTACCCGTCATGACATACCCCAATGACTCAGATCTTACAGATTTACAAACGGTATGAATGCCTCACTGCTGACAAAATGAAAAGCCGGAAAAACGGTCTTTTGTTACAGAGCCATTTTTCCGACTGTACGGTTATCTATATTTAATGAATCTTTACCCTTTCACTGCACCTGCCATTACACCGCCGATAATATGCTTCTGCATCACAAGTATGTGCAGATACGCACATGCATGCGCTTTCATCTCGGTAATTGAATTGCCGAGGATTCTCACTTATTGTTCTAAGCAACTATACATAACCGCCCCTCATCAGTTTTTATACATAAAAAGCGGTGGGAAATAATTTTCCTGCCGCTTTAAATCTCAGATTAATCATATTTCGCTACATTTCGTAAAATTCTCCTGCATTCTGCCGGGATTCTCCCGAGTCCATCAGGTCCTACATTCAGCAAATAATTAATTCCCAGATGATTTAATTTTTGTTTTATATCTGCGATCTCTCTTGCAGATTTCCAATTTTGATCCCATGCACAATATCCCCAACTGTTATTCACAGTTGCCGCAGTCTCATACAGGCCATAAGGTGATGGCTTGAATCCGTCAAATGCATTCATCATGCTTTCTTTCAGTTCCGCATTATCTGGTATAGATTCCGGTACTTCATTGTCTCCCAGTGATACATAATCATATGCTCCATTGCCAAGCCTTGAATTGATCAGACAATCTGGCTGATATTTTTTTACCAAATCAAAAATCGCCCGACTATGCTTCTCTTCCAATGTTATCGGAACATCAAACCAAATCAGGCTCAATTCCCCATAATTTCTCAGAAGTTCTTCGATTTGAGGATAAATCTTATTGCGAAAGCACACATCATAATCTTTTTTATCATTATCCGGAAAATCCCAGTCATTGCACCAGGCTGTTCCCTCACACGGAATGTGTCCGGATAAATATCCTCCACCATTCTTATCATGCCAGTCCAGATCCTGGGAATAATATAATCCAAACTTTAACCCGTTTTTGTAGCAGGCTTCTGCAAGTTCTCCTAAAACATCGCGTTTGAACGGTGTCGCATCCACCACATTGAATTTATCCACCTTAGAATGGTACATGGCAAAGCCTTCATGGTGTTTGCTTGTAAACACCAGATATTTCATTCCGCAATCTTTTGCAAATTTTACAATTTCATCCGCATTAAAATAGACAGGATTGAATGCCGTTGCCAGTTTATCATATTCGCTTATCGGAATTCTGCATCTTGTCTGAATCCATTCAGCGTAATTTCCACATTTCTGGTCTTTCCACTCTCCGGCCAGAAGTGAATACAAGCCCCAATGAATCATCATTCCATATCCGGCTTCTTTAAACCATTTTCTCGTATCTGTGCTCATACTGATCGATCTCCCTTCATTTGTGTTTTCATTATATCAGAAAGTTCACGATTCCAACATTCCATAACTTTTACATTATATTAGATATTTTTACTTTCAGAGATGCTATTTGCAAGATTGCCATAATCTGCCAAAAATTTACGCGTTCTATTCGTCACCGCAGATAACAGTGAGAACACAACGCGTAGTTTTCAGCTGAAAATATCAGTTCCTGATCAATATACTCCCACGAAAGACATTACCGGTGCTACTCTGGAGTCTTCGATCACGATTGCCAGAAAATCTGTCTGGATTCCTTTAAGATCAATAATCTTTTTATATCCAATGGTAGTTCCATTATAGCATTCTTTCATAGATCCATTTTCTTCATAGCAGACTTTGAACTTTTCTACTCTCTGGCTGAATGGAATGGCCTCCTTCAGTACCAGATAATTAAGTTTCTTTTTCTCGATCCAGTTAATCTTGATCATGAGCTTATTTGTTCCCGCTTCGTTCATAAAATAAGTCTCATAATCATCATTTCTTAATACTGTAGGTTCTTTCTCCCAGCAATCCAATGGCGGGATAGATGTGATACCTGCTTCATCAACCAGATTATATTTAAAGGTATTCTCAATAAACTCGCCCAACTGTTTCAGATTTGCAGCATCTGTTTCATGGATACGGCCATTTTTCATCGGAGGAAGATTTAATAATAATGTGGTATTTCCCCCTACGGATTTTAAGTAAATGTCTTTCAGGTTCTCAAAGGAGCGGACCTGGTCATCTTCTTCCTCATGATAGAACCAGCCTGGACGGATAGAAACATCCGTCTCTGCAGGGTACCATGCAAGCTCTTTTTCATTTGCAAGGCGTTCCCTGCTTCCAAGGTCTGTCTGGGTCTCGTCCAACGGCCGGTTCCGGAATTCTTCATTATCTTCCTGCTGGCTTAACGCTGCTGTGATCGCCGGATCAGTCATATCCTTTGCAACAACGCTCCATTCACTCGGTCTTACTTCCCCGGCCTCGTTTCCACACCATCTGATGTCCGGGCCTGAAATAGAGATCACCGCATTCGGCTGCAGTTCACGCATCACTTTATAATATCTCTGCCAGTCGTATTTCTGAACCTTTCCATTTGGTCCCTCACCACATGCACCGTCCAGCCAGATTACAAAGATATCACCATATTCTGTCAGCAGCTCTGTCAGCTGGTTCAGATAGTAATCGTCATACTCTTTTCCCTTTCCATAGCTGCTGTTGTTTCTGTCCCAGGGTGAAAGATAAACACCAAATTTAAGTCCAAACTCCCGGCACGCTTCGGCTGTTTCTCTGACAATATCCCCTTTTCCGTTTTTGTACGGGGAGTTTTTGATACTATGCTCGGTGTATTTGGATGGCCACAGGCAAAATCTGTCATGATGTTTGCATGTGAGGATCAGGCCCTTCATCCCGCCCTCTGCTGCTGTTTTTGCCCACTGGCGTGCGTCCAGCTCTGTCGGATTAAAAATGGATTCCGGTTCTGTTCCATCTCCCCATTCGCTTCCGGTAAAAGTATTTACAGTGAAATGAATGAAACAGAAAAATTCCATGTTTTCATATGCGATCTGTCTTGCTGATGGTACCGCTTTAACTAATCTTTTATCTTCTTTCAAACCATTATAGTTCATATCGAATTCCCCTTTTTATTTTTATCGTTTCCTCTCTTCAGAAAAACGGTAATTCCATTTTAACCTTTTAATCTTCTGCTTTTCAGTTCTTCATTTGCTTTTTCTACATTCATTTTTGTCATGATGAACGTGATAATTAAAGCAAGGATTACAGGGAACCACAGATACATGAAATGTAATATATTCAGGCAGGATGCAGACTGGGTAACAACTTCACCATTGAATCCACTTGCAGCTAAAAGCCATCCTGTCAGTGCAGTACCAATTCCACCACCAAGCTTGGTTCCGAAAGATGTACAGGAATACATGGTTCCATCAATTCTTTTGCCTTTTGTAAGGTAAGTATATTCAGAACAGTTTGCCACAACTGCTCCCATATCTCCCTGCCATGGTCCCTGTCCGAATGAGGATACAGCAGTAAAGAGAATCATAAGAGGTACACTGTGCATATAAGCTGCAACAACAACAAGTGCTCTTCCGACAGTTGCAATTGCATAACCTACAATATTCAGTTTGTAAAGTCCTTTCCATTTTGCTACCAGGGTAGGTGTTATGATCAGTGCAATGATCAGTGGAATATTGATCGCCCAGGAAAATACAGCATAAAGATCTTCATTAAGAAGGACATATGTCATATAGTAGATACCCATGTTCAGCATGGCAGAGTATGTCTGCTGTACAATATATGTTACGGAAATCATAATGTAATATTTGTTAGAAAACAGAAGTTTTGCTGCCTCTACAAGACCATATTTCTCTATCTCGTCATCAACAACCCCATCACCATTCAGTTCCTCTTCCGGAAGCTCTTTTACAGAGAAAACAGAGATGGTATTTACAATGACACCTACAATCGCAAACACGATTGCAACTACTTTCCAGGCGTATGCCCCGCCTCCAAGGATCTGTACAAACTTAACTGTCACTGACTGAATAATAAGGACAGTTGAAAAGGCAAAGATGAATCTCCAGGATCCCATCTCAACTCGTTCCTTACTGTTCTTGGTTACTAATGCTACAAGTGCCGCATAAGCAATATTGTTTGCAGTAAAGAATACGGCATTTAAAAGGGTGTATGCAATAAAGAACCATGCATACTGTGCAAATTTTCCCATGTTAGTCGGAATAGCAAAGTTTGCTATCAGAGTTACCGCACAGCCAATGTATGCGTAAAGCATCCAGGGTCTTGCTTTTCCAAGACGGCTCTTTGTTTTATCGATCATAGCTCCAAAAAAGATATCCGTTACACCGTCAAACAGTTTGGATACTGCAATAAGTGTTCCGACGATACCTGCATTCAGACCAACTATATTGGTCAGATAGATCATGATAAAGGATGACAGAAATGAATATACCACATTTCCAGCCATGTCTCCTGAACCATATCCAACTTTGTTATACCATTTATTTATCCGCTCCTTTTTTGGCAAGATTTGTCTGTTTTTTCTTTCTATTTGGCATGAATTCCCGGTTAACCTGCTTTATAATACAGCCATAAGATAAAGAAAGGAGGAACAGACAATGAAAAGATTTAAAGCTTATATCGAATATGTAATGAATTTTTATGCCAACTATTACAGATTTTACCGGTAAGTGCAAAATATGGCTTCCGGATATAACCCGGAATCTGTATTTGCAGTTCATGTAGACCTTGTAATCAATAATTTCAGTATACGCTAGAATCCGTTTCCTGTACATGAACAGGATGCGTTAATATATAAACAAAATTTTATAGTTGGCAGACTTAGCCAAAAAGAGCCGATATCAGTCTTGCAAAGACCTTGTATCGGTTCTTTTTGTATTTTCTCATTATCTAATTATGGGAGGATTTTTCTGTATCACCGAAAAAACTTTTATCCCCGCACTTCAAGCCATTGGTCAATGTTCCCAAAATGTACCGCCTGCAGGTTATCTACATCAACCAGTTGCGGGAAGCTGTTTCTGATGATCAGGACACCGTTTTCCTTATCCTGTTTTTCTCCACCGCCAGCGATGCCTCCCATGGTCCTATCAAGTGTTAAAACCGTTCCATCTTTATAACGCACCTGGTCAATACTAGTTCTGGCATAAAGATCCATGCCATAGTCCGTACCTGCGTACTCAAATTTGTTTTTTTCATCTTCATACACCTTCATAGCTTCATCATAATCAAGATATAATGACCATAAAAGGGGCGTTACTTCCATTTTTTTCACTGTGATTTCATAACCTCCAAAATCACATTTCCGGTTCACTTCCAGAGTTGTCGGAGGCTTTACTGCACCCAGAGTCCATTTAAAATCCCATGTTCCATCTGTAATAACAGTCGTATCATAATCTCCTTCCTCCGTAAGATTCTTTAATGTGATTTCTACTGTTTTATTACTCAGATCATAATCACCGTCATAAGATATACAGGCGTTAAAATATTTAAGATGTGTAGAATTTTGATCTGTTTTCAGTAACACATCCTGTCCTACCCCAGTATTGAAACTTCCAAATCTGTTATCGTCCACTGCATATACTTCTTTTCCATCGATCTTAAAATGTGTCATCTCCTCAAAAGAAGTATGATCAGTCATAGAAATACTGTCATCTGTTTTCACTTCAAAAAAAGCATACAGGAATCCCTGATCCTGAATAGAATCTGTCAGGGTAACCGTCACACCATTTTGTGTTACAGACTGGTCTATATTCTGAATATAAGTTGATTCCTGCAGTGTCTCCTGCTGTTCCTCCGATGGATCCAGTCTTTTCACCAGGTAATCATTCCATTTAAAGAACTCTTTTGCAGCCACAGTAACAGCCATACCAGTACAGATTACTGCTGCTGCAATCAGTAATCGTCCACTGATTTTTTTTCTTTTGTATTTTTTATCAACTGAATCCGCCTGTTCAATCTGTTTTAGTGTATCTTCAAATTTATTATGAAAATCCTGTGGTACTTCCGGTGCGATATTATTCCATTTCTTCTCTAACATGACATTTTCCCCTTTCCTGTTATTCTCTTTAATTGCTTGCTGTTTTTCCCAGTTGCCGGTCTTTTCTCTTCTTCGGATAACTGCACCTTCAAAAACTCTCTTGCACGTGAAAGTCTGCTTTTGATCGTTCCTTCCGGAATATCCAGAGCCTCACTGATCTCTTTCAATGAAAATCCTTCTAAATAATACAATGTTACCAAAACCCTCAGATCCTCCGGAAGTTCCATAATCGCCATATACAGATGACTGTATCTGTCCTCCTCAGTCATTTTCATATTGTCCATATATTCTTCATATGGAATAACATTTTTTCTTTTCCGAAGAATCCCTTTGCATTCATTGATCAATATCCTTGTGATCCATGTTCGGAAATATTTTTCTTTCTTTAAAGTGGGAAGTTTTTCATATGCCTTAAGAATTGTTTCCTGCACAGCATCCCCACAATCAGAGTCATTCTTCAGAATGGACTTCGATATATGATACAGCATGGCTTCTGCATCCCGGACCTCCTTAATAAATACATCTTTTGTCATAACTTTGTCTTCTCCTTTTGTCCAGCTGGATTACTACTCATGTTTACTTTTACACTAATTAGATGCATCGAAAAGGAAATCGGTTCTCATAAAAGTATTTTTTTCCGTTGCCTCTTCCATTGCCAACGAAATATCCACTTTTTTAATCTCTGTTCTGTTTGTGTTTGTATTTTTTATGTAATTCCGTAATATATTCCTCAAGCTTCTCTTTGTCTTGCTCTTCACAGGCGACAAAAACAAAACACTGCTTAGATCAATCCGATATGCTTTCCCTGTTTTCTCACCCAGTTTCTCTGTATATGTGCAATGAAAGATGAGATACTTTATCCCCATTCCAGACAGGTACGCAGAGCATGACTCTCACAAAGCAGTGTCCATTCAGATAGTTGGAACCGTTGTGTGCGGCTCAGTATAGATAATATCAGCAGAAATAAGGTATCTGCTGTCGGAACAGAAAAAGTTTCAAAATAGATCAAAAAATATTGCTGAAGTCTGCCTATCAGTATTTTTTCGCTGTATAATGTTTTTGCCGTACAGGGTCACTTTCCTTTGTAATGTTTTATGCCAAATTCATTATACATCAGGAAATCCTGTACGATATTTTTTTATAAAAAAGTTGTAAAATAGTGTATCAATATCATAATTTTCTAAAATTGAAACTTTTTGCTCTTTGACAGGATATATAAGAATGTAAAGGTTAAAAGCTTTTAATTTTTGAAAATATTAAAAAGAAAGTAGGATTGATATGACAGATGAAGCAGAACTTTTGCAGCGTCTCGGGAACAGAGAAAAAAATTCAATAGATGAAGCAATCCGAATTTATACGCCGTATTTGAGTACTGTTTTGTATCATATGGCCGGCAATTCACTGCCGAAAGAGGATATTGAAGAAATTGTGGCAGATGTGTTTGTTGTACTTTGGAAGAATACCGGGAGGATAGATTTGCAGAAAGGTACATTACGGTCATATCTTGCTGCTGTTGCCCGGAATTTTGCTCTGAAACGGATAAACAGAAAGATGGATCATACATCTCTTGAAGATATTGAACTGTCAGATGGCAAAAATTTCATGGAAGAGAATTTTCACAATAATTATGTATGGGAAACAGTTATGAGCCTTGGCGAACCTGACAGCGAGATTTTTGTAAGGCGGTATAAATTTGATGAAAAAATCAAGGATATTTCAAAAGCAATGGGACTTAATATTTCTACAGTTAAGACCAGACTTTCAAGAGGAAAAAGAAAACTCAGAAAAATGTTATCGGATGCGGAGGAAAAATTATGAGAAGAAAAAATTTGCTTAAAGAATTGGGAATACAAAAACAGGCAGATATTTCCTGCAATGCTCTTGATATTGATACAGAGAATGTCAGACAGAGAGTTTATGCAAAACTTGACTTCGCAGATACAGAAAGGAAGCAAACGACTATGAGATCAAAAAAGAAAATATTACCTTTGTTGATAGCTGCAACACTTACAATTGGAGTTACTGCTATGGCAGCAACAGGAAAGATTTCAATGTGGACAGGTTCATCTGCATCACGTGCTGATTATACATCTCTTCCAACGTCAGAACAGATTACAAAGGATATTGGGTATAGACCGGTATTGATTGATACCTTTGAGAACGGGTACTGCTTCAAAGAGGGCAATATTATAAAAAACAGTTTTAAGGATGGCAATGCAAATGTAATTGAGAATTTTAAATCTGTGTCCTTTGATTATCAGAAGAATGGAGATGTTGTATTGTTTGAACAGCAGAAATTTAACTCAAAACTTACTCCGTCAGGTGATATTATTGCCACTGTAAATGGAACAAATTTGTATTATGTACATTATATAAATAAAGTGGTATCAGATGATTACGAATTGACAGAACAAGATAAAAAAGACCAGTCCAGTGGAAAAGTTGTATTCAGTTACGATGACAGTGCTTCTCAGATTGAAGTCAGTCAGGTTCAAAGCGTTAACTGGAATAAGGATGGCATCCAGTATGATTTGCTGCAAATAGATGGAAAATTATCTGCCGGAGAACTTGCAGATATGGCGAGAGAGGTTATTAATAACAGAAGATAAAGAAAAAAGATGGTGGATTCAGTCCGGTTCACCATCTTTTTGTAACTGTTGTGGAAATACCTGTATCGCAGCTGATGCATAATATGTTATAATTTACAGATAGTGTAGCTGTCCAGAACTTTTATAGTTAAAATAAAAGTACAGCCTTTCGATTCATTCAATTAGCTGTACTCTCATTTCCTAGATTGACATGATCCAGCAAAGGGATTGCGTAATTGATATCGTTACGCTGCCCTTCACGGATCATAAAATAAACCGGATAACCGTATGCATCTACAACTGCATGGATTTTTGTGCTGGCTCCACCACGGCTGTGTCCGATTTCGTTTGGAGGCCCCCTTTTTTTGCTCCAGCACTATGCTGATGAGCTTTGACGATAGAAGCGTCCATTGACAGTTCTGTTAATTCGGCTTCTAAGCTCAAAACACGAAAAATATTATCAAGGGTGCCGTCTTCAATCCATTTACGGAAACGGGAATAAACCGTTTGCCAGGAGCCATAACGTTCTGGAAGGTCTCGCCATGGAGCTCCGCTACGAGCAATCCAAACAATTCCATTCAGAATTGTCCGGCTGCATTTTTGTGGGCGTCCCTGTTTTCCAGAATTTTCAGGCGGCAGTAATGAAGCTATACGGTTCCATTCTTCATCGGTTAATTCGTATCGTCTCAACATAATTTTTCAATTCTATCATAAAAGGATTTTGGGTTCAAGATGGGGTAATGAGAAATTTTCTATCCGGATGTCCTGTTTATTCTTTATGATCATTCCAATACATGCGACAGTGCAGTGCCATTCCCGGAAATAAAAAAACGGCTCATATCTTCATGCTCCAGTTCAAAATTGGTGTCCAGGGCTGTCCTTTCGCCTGATAGTTTTCATACAGTTCAGAAAAGAAGCTGTTCTTTCAGTTTCCATTTTCTGTTCCTGGAAGTAAAGGCTGCCTCCACAGAATTCAGAAGCAACAGCCTTTTCTGCTCCTGGGTAAGATCTAACAGAGATTCCATATATCGGAATTCCCGGGAAAGGGTTGTTCTTTCGATCGCCGGATCATCGGTATTTAAGGTTACCTTAAGTCCCATTTCGAGAAATGTTTTCAGCGGATAAGCAGACATTTCTTCCATAGCTTTTGTCTGGCGATTGCTTGTAGGGCACATTTCCAGAAAAACCCCCTTATCCTTTACAAGCTGTATCACTTCCTTATTTCCCGCGATCCTCACACCATGACCGATCCTGACTGCCCCCATATGGACAGCTGTTTTTACATCCTCTGCATTTCCGGCCTCGCCTGCATGGATGGTAAATGGAACCTGATATTCTCTTGCTTTTGCAAAAAGCGCCTCGTAATTTTCTGTTGGAAAGAGTGCCTCGGCTCCTGCAAGATCGATAGCAACCACGCCGCCATCTTCAACAAGATATTTTTTTGCCAGCTCCAGAGTTTCCAGATTTTCTTTCTGGTTAAGATCACCGCGCATACAGCATAAGATCAGATTACCGGGGATGGGAGCTCTTTTCAGACCACGTAATGCAGCATGGATCGCTGTTTCCTGAGTCATTTCCTTCTGTGTATGGAGCTGTGGGGCAAAACGAAGTTCTGCGTAGATCACACCGTCTTCTTTCATTTCAGAAAGGATAAGATAAACAGCCTCTTCCAATGCCTCTTCTGTCTGAAGAAGAGAAAGAGGCAGGTCAAAGCATTTCAGAAAATCATTGAGATTTTCGCAGGTATCCGGCACAGAAAGGAGAGAAAGAAGCTCTTCATCTGTGGCAGCCGGAAGCGTGATCTGCTGCAATGCGGCAAGTTTTCTGGCTATCTCTGTGGTAATGCAGCCGTCCAGATGTGCGTGGAGATCGATGTAGTGATCAATTCTATTTTCTGTTTTCATAGGCGCTAAGTACCTCCCTGGTTGGATTTATTCTTATCCCTGAAATGGTTTTGCGTTTCTTATGGTATCTGTCGGAAGGAAATATTAAGGTGAATTCCGGGTTATATTTCCTGTGTGGCTTTTTTTAACCAGGATTGCTCTTCTTCATTCAGATACGGAGAAATCTTTTCGTATACAAGGGCATGATACTGATTGAGCAATTTGCGCTCTCCTGCTTCCATCTGTTCCGGATCGATACCTTCCAGATCAAATGGGACCAGAGTCAGTGGCTCAAATTTCATAAACTGGCCGTAGGATGTTTTTTCGGCTTTTTTGCAAACTACAAGATTTTCGTGACGGATGCCGAATTCATTTTCCGCATAATATCCTGGTTCATCGGAAGTGATCATCCCTTCTTCCAGAACAGGAGCCGGAAGCTCTGCAGGGCTTTTCCAGCGGAAGCTCTGCGGTCCTTCGTGTACATTGAGAAGATAACCTACGCCATGGCCGGTTCCGTGGTTGTAATCCTCTCCCATAGCCCAGAGAGGTCCTCTAGCCAGGGCATCCAGATTCAGGCCGGTACAGCCGTAACGGAATTTTGCTGCTGCCAGGTTCAGGTGTCCACGGAGTACTGCTGTGAAATATTTTTTTTCTTTTTCAGTAACCGGGCCAAGTACAACGGTGCGGGTGATATCAGTAGTGCCCTCCAGATAATGTCCGCCTGTATCCATCAGAACCAGCCCTTTTGGCTCAAGTGGAATATTGGTTTCTTCTGTTGCACTGTAATGGACAATGGCTCCATGTGCACCGTAGGCAATGATGGGATCAAAGCTGTTTCCCTGAAAATTCTCCTGTCCGGAACGGAATTCATAGAGCTTATCAGCAGCGGAAAGCTCGGTGATCTTTTGTTTTCCCACATTTTTCTTCAGCCAGTGGATAAACTTCACCATTGCAACGCCATCTTTGAGGTGGGCAGTCTTTTCATTTTGGACTTCGGTTTCATTTTTGATGGCTTTTGGGAGAAGGGTCAGATTTTCACCGTCCAGGATCGTTACCGGCTTTGGAATACTGCTGACCAGCCGGCTGTTTACATTGCTTCTGGAAAGAAATACCTTTTTCTCTTCGGGAATCGTCTGCACATAGGTGTAAATATCATCATATGGATAAATGGCAATACCGTCTTTGGAAAGTGCTTCCTTAACAGAATCCGAAAAGGCTTTTTCATTGACAAAAAGACGGAGCTCACTGTCATCCAGCACAAGATAGGAAAGAACTACCGGGCAGCAGTGGATATCATTTCCGCGGATATTTAAAAGCCATGCAATGTCATCAAGGGAAGTGAGGATAAAGAGGTCTGCGCCCTTCTCTTTCAGTTTGCTGCGGATCTCACGGATCTTGTCTGCTCTGGATCTTCCGGCCCATTTTTCGGATAATTCCATTACCGGTTCACAGGAAAGTGCCGGACGGTCATTCCAGATATTTCCGATGAGATCCTCATTTACAGAAAAATGTACCTGTTTTTTCTGAAGGATTCTTTCTAGCGTCTCTGCTTCTTCTGCGCTTACGGTACGGCCATCGAAGCCGAGACACATTCCCTCTTTCAGATTTTCTTCCAGGAATTTGTGGATCGTTGGTACGTCCGGTTCTCCCATCTTAAACAGAGTAACCGGAGTTCCCTCTAACTGCTGTGCAGCCTGGATAAAATATCTTCCGTCTGTCCAGAGTCCGGCCATGTCCTGCATGATCACGGCAGTTCCGGCAGAACCGGTAAATCCGGTGATGTATTTTCTGCATTTAAAATAATCCCCAACATACTCAGAACCATGAAAATCATCGGTCGGAACCAGATAAGCATCGATTCCCTTTTCCTTCATTTGTTTTCGAAGAGCTGTGATCCGTTCTGTAACTGTCATAATCTTATGCCTCCTCTGTATAACTGTTCTTTATCGCAAAGCCATGATCCATAGGGCCGCTTCCCTTTCCCAGATCCAGCATGGCAGCAAGGGCTCCGGAAATATAGTCCTTGGCACGGTTTACAGATTCCACCATGGAAAATCCCTTTGCAAGGTTGGAAGTGATGGCCGAGGAAAGAGTACATCCTGTTCCGTGGGTGTTGAGATTGTCGATCCTTTTTCCCTCAAACCACTGATATGTTCCATTCACATAGAGAAGATCATTGGCATCATTGAGCTTATGTCCGCCCTTGCAGAGAACTGCACAGTGATACTGCTCGGAAACCTGTTTTGCAGCTTTGATCATATCATCGGCGCTTTTGATCTTCCGTCCGGTAAGCACCTCGGTTTCCGGGATATTGGGGGTGAGAAGATCTGCAAGAGGAAACAGTTCTTCCTTCAGAACATCCACCGCCTCCTCACTGATCAGTCTTGCACCGCTTGTGGCAACCATAACCGGGTCCACCACGATATTTTTTGCCCGATACTGTCGGAGCTTTCCTGCGATCATATGGATCAGATTACTTTCGGAAACCATTCCGATCTTTACTGCATCCGGAAAGATATCCGTAAAAATACAGTCCAGCTCCTGACCCAGGAACTCTGCGGTTGCATTCTGGATGGCTGTGACACCGGTGGTGTTCTGGGCAGTCAGCGCAGTGATGGCACTCATGGCGTATACTCCGTTTGCCATCATGGTTTTAATATCGGCCTGGATCCCGGCTCCTCCGCTGGAATCGCTGCCTGCGATGGTTAATGCTGTTTTCATCTTTGGTTTCCTCCGTTTTCTGTGAATATATGGTTCTGTAACTCTGTCAGATCCCGACAGTAGATATAGGCATCCTTTTTCAGCTGTTCCTGATCCGGTTCTCCCAATGCGTCATAAATACCGGCAGTCAGAAATCCTGCATTTCCGGCAGTCTGCAACGCGTAGAGTGAATCCTCCACAACCAGCGTCCGGGATGGCTTTGTTCCCAGTGCTTCTGCAGCTGTAAGATAGACCCTCGGAGAATGTTTGCTTTCTCCGATCTCACTGGTGGTATAGATTTTATCAAAAAAGGAAAGAAGTCCGTTTCTTTCCAGCGCCCGGCAGATATGTTCCCTGGGGCTTGAGGTTGCCACCGCAGCCGGGATTTTCTGTTCTGCAAGGCATTGAAGAAGTTCTCTGGCACCTGATTTTGCCGGGACCTCTTCAAAATAGTATTTACGGATCCGGGATTTCAGATCCATCACGATCTTTTCTTCGGAATACGCAAGAGTAAACCTGTTTTTCAGCCAGTCCGCTCCCTGCTCCATACTCATGGGAAAAAGGATTTCGTCCATTTCCGCAACCGGCTGATATCCCAGATCTGTAATATATCGTTTTCCAAGCTCCTTCCAAACAGAGAGCGAATCCAGAAGGACGCCGTCTGCATCAAATATCACGGCTTTTATAGGAAAAATCATGTTTATACTCCTGAAATTTTTTTTTGTGATACTCTGTCATTGGAACATTACGAAATAATTTCCCATGACATAAAAAACTGATATAAAAAACGCGGATATATCACAAAAGATATATCCGCATTTATTATAAGCCGCAGATATCCAAAATGCAACCGGGAGTTAAGGAGGCTCATCTGAAACAGCAGCTCTATTTTCAAAACATTTTTTATTCTTTACCGTTAAAACAATATGTGCATACATTACAAGGATTGATCCCAATGGATTCCAGAAGATCATCCAGTCTGTGATAGCGAAGGGTGGTAAAATTCTGCATCTCGCAGATATCCTGTACCATCTGCTCGTATTTCTCTGTATGTGGATCTGCATATTCATCCAGAACTTCCTGCGGACAGTTGGGGCCTTCTCTCTTCTCGATCACCTGACGGGTGATCAGCTCCATCTCAGATTTGGAACGGGAGAAGTTTAAATATTTGCAGCCGTACATGATTGGCGGGCAGGCAGGACGGACATGAACCTCTTTGGCTCCGCTGCGGTACAGAAATTCGGTTGTCTCGCGAAGCTGGGTGCCACGTACGATGGAATCGTCTATGAGAAGAAGTTTTTTATCCTTGATCAGCGCACGTACCGGGATCAGTTTCATTTTGGCAATAAGGTTACGCTGGTTCTGATTGGTCGGCATAAAAGATCTGGGCCAGGTTGGTGTATATTTAATGAATGGTCTTGCGTAAGGAATGCCGGATTCATTGGCGTATCCGATGGCATGGGCAATGCCGGAATCCGGAACACCGGCTACAATGTCCGGGTGCACGGAATCGCCGTCTCTCTTTGCAAGCATGCTTCCACAGCGGTAGCGCATCTCCTCTACATTTACACCTTCATAAGAGGCTGTCGGATATCCGTAGTAAACCCAGAGGAAGGAACAGATCTTCATTTTCTTTCCGGGCTCAACCAGAGTTTTGACTTCGTCTGCTGTTACGAATACGATCTCTCCGGGGCCAAGTTCTTTATAATCTTCGTATCCAAGGTTGATATAGGCATGACTTTCAAAGGAAATACAGTATGACCCTTCTTTGCGGCCAATTTCCACAGGAGTTCTGCCCATCTTGTCACGGGCTGCATAAATTCCGTCTTTTGTCATAAGAAGCAGAGTCATGGAGCCGTCGATCAGTCCCTGTACGTACTGGATACCTTCCACAAAATTGTCCTTTTCACAGATCAGTGCAGCGATCAGTTCGGTCACATTGACGGTTCCGTTGGTCATCTCCTGAAAATGTACCTTGGTCGTATCATACAGCTGCTGCAGAAGTTCATCGTAATTATTGATCTTTCCCACAAAAGTGAGGGCAAAGCTGCCGATCCTGGAACTGAACAGAAGGGGCTGAGGCTCATAATCAGAAATACATCCGATTCCCATATTTCCCTTCATGGAACCCACATCTCCGTCAAATTTTGTACGGAAAGGCGTGTTCTCAATGTTGTGGATGGCACGGTCAAATCCATGTTCTCCGTAAACAGCCATACCTCCGCGGCGTGTTCCCAGATGAGAATGGTAATCCACTCCGTAAAAAAGCTCCAGTACACAGTCATCCTTCGATGCTACTCCAAAAAATCCGCTCATAATGCGCTCCTCTCTACTACTATGATGTTAACGATTTCTGTTATCGTTCCTATATCCATAATCGCTATCAGTATAGCATAAGAGAATTGAAAATAAAAACCAATTTGGCGGATAATCCTGCTTTTTCAGAATAAACTATAAAGATATTAGCCGGATTTATAGAAGTGGAAAATTTTTTCTGTATGAGACAAAAGAAACAGCTCCGCTTTTACAGAACTGTTTCTTTTGGCCATTTGGCAAATATGTGGTTTAAAAATCCGGTTTATTCCTGGGTGATTCCCTTAAACTCGTAACCGGCTTCCTTGATCACTTCTTCAACCTTTGCCTCGTCAACCTTCTCAGGTACAGAGAATACAGTTGTTCCGTTCTCGTGGGAAGAAACTACGTCTTCTGCTCCGAAAGCTGCCTGGATGGCTTTGTTTACGTGTGCCTCACAGTGTCCGCACATCATTCCTTCTACATTGACCGTTACCTTTACCATTGTTTTGTTCTCCTTTTCTTCTTTTATATTTTCATCATGACTGATGTGTAATGTTACCGGATTTTTGATTTCTTTGTCTTTTGCTGCATTGTGGATCTGAAACAGATTCAGACGCAGCGCATTTGTTACAACACAGAAGCTGGAAAGACTCATGGCCGCAGCTCCGAACATCGGATTCAAGGTCCATCCGAAAAGCGGGATCCAGACACCTGCTGCAAGGGGAATGCCGATTATATTGTAGAAAAATGCCCAGAAAAGATTCTCATGGATATTCCGAAGTGTGGCACGGCTTAAACGTACTGCCGCTGGAACATCGCTTAACTGGCTCTTCATCAGAACGATATCTGCCGCATCAATAGCAATATCTGTTCCTGCACCGATGGCAATTCCGATATCGGCTCTTGTAAGTGCCGGCGCGTCGTTGATACCGTCACCGACCATGGCAACCTTTCCCTGCTCCTTCAGAGCGCGGATCACACTTTCTTTTCCATCCGGAAGAACTCCTGCGATCACATCGTCAACTCCTGCCTGAGCTCCGATGGCTTTTGCGGTACGCTCATTGTCACCGGTAAGCATAACTACACGGATTCCCATGTTCTGAAGCTCTTTTACTGCACGGGGACTGTCTTCCTTGATCACATCCGCAACTGCGATGATTCCCAGAAGTTTACCGTTTCGTGTGAAAAGAAGGGGCGTTTTTCCCTGCTCTGCAAGCTGTTCGGCTCTCCTATTAAGGGCTGCGGAAACCTTTGTCTGGCTGCTGATAAATTTCATGCTTCCGCCGGTCAGTTTGTCACTTCCAAGTATAGCGGAAAGTCCGTTTCCCGGAAGTGCCTGGAATCCGGTTACTTCACCTGTGGCAAGGTTCTCTTCCTCGGCTTTTTTGAGAACGGCTTTTGCCAAAGGATGTTCACTTTTTTTCTCCAGTGCACAGGCCAGAGTGAGAAGCTCTGTTTCTGTAACTCCCTCTGCCGGGAGAATATCTGTTACCTCCGGCTGACCGCTTGTAATGGTTCCGGTTTTATCCAGTGCGACGATCTGGACTTTTCCTGCTTCCTCAAGAGAAACGGCTGTTTTGAAAAGGATTCCGTTTTTGGCACCCATACCGTTGCCGACCATAATGGCAACCGGTGTTGCAAGGCCAAGTGCGCAGGGGCAGCTGATGACCAGAACGGAAATCCCCCTTGCCAGAGCATAACCGAAGGTCTGTCCTGCAAGAAGCCAGATGATCGTTGTGATCACTGCGATTGTGATCACTGCCGGTACAAACACACCGGAAACACGGTCTGCGATCTTTGCGATCGGTGCCTTGGTGGCTGCCGCATCACTGACCATTTTGATGATCTGGGAAAGGGTGGTATCCTCTCCCACTCTGGTCGCTTCGCATTTGATAAATCCGGACTGATTCACAGTTGCCGCAGAAACCATATCTCCGGTTTCTTTATCAACCGGGATACTCTCGCCGGTCAGTGCGGATTCATTGACTGCGGTGGTTCCTTCCAGGATCACTCCATCCACCGGAATATTCTCTCCCGGGCGGACGACAAAGGTTTCTCCTTTCTGAACCTGCTCAATAGGAACGGTAAGTTCCTGTCCCTTTCGTACCACAACCGCAGTTTTGGGTGCCAGCTTCATAAGGCTTTTAAGCGCATCCGTTGTCTTTCCTTTAGAACGGGCCTCCAGCATTTTTCCTACGGTGATCAGTGTCAGGATCATGGCTGCAGATTCAAAATAAAAATCCATCATGTAATTCATAACTGCAGCAGAATCTCCATCTACCTGTGCTCTTGTCATGGCAAACAGTGCATAGACGCTACACAGGAAGGATGCCATGGAGCCAAGAGCTACCAGAGTATCCATATTTGGGGAACGGCGCCACAGACTCTTAAATCCATTGATGAAAAATTTCTGGTTGATCACCATAATGATACCAGCCAGGAGCAGCTGTACCAGTCCCATGGCTACGTGATTGCCGTCAAACCATTTCGGCAGTGGCCATCCCCACATCATGTGCCCCATGGAGAAATACATCAGCACCAGCAAAAATCCCACGGATGTGATAAGACGTTTCTTTAGAATCGGAGTTTCATGATCTTCCAGCGCTTCTTCTGCCGCAGACATGGAAATCTTCGCTCCGGCAGCTCCGCCCTTTAAAGATGCACCATATCCGACGGCTTCCACTGCGGCAATGATCTCGCCGGATGAAGCGGTTCCCTCAACTCCCATAGAGTTGGTCAGAAGACTGACGGAACAGCTATTCACCCCCGGAACTTTCGATACGGCTTTTTCCACACGGGCAGAGCAGGCGGCGCAGCTCATACCAGTTACATTATATTGTTCCATTTTCTTTCAGTACCTCCTAAAATCCAGTTTGTCCCTTTATTTCATCAGCTTCTGGAGGGTTGCTACCAGCTCATCAATGGTCTCATCCTTACCTTCCCGGATATCCCGGGCAACGCAGGTGCGGATGTGGCTGGCAAGCAGCTCTTTATTAAACGCATTTACTGCAGCATTGACTGCAGCGGACTGGATCAGGATATCATTACAGTAGGCATCATTCTCCATCATTCCTATAATGCCTCTGATCTGGCCTTCAATACGTTTCAGACGGTTGATCAGCTTTTTTTTCTCCTCCTCTGAACGTGCAGTGTGTTTTTCACAGCAGCAGGGACAGGCTTTCTTTTCAGACATAGGCTGTCTCTCCTTTCCTATAAATACCCTCATAGGGTATCCTCTATATATGGAATATATATATACCCTAATGGGGTATTTGTCAATAGAAACAGTATTTTTATAATAAAAAAGCCCGCTCATCCGATAATGGCAATGAGCGGGTAATATAAACTTATAATTAGCCGAATCAGGTAAGTCCCCAACGGGGTTGCGAAAAACAATAAGCAGTGGGTGGGGACTTGTCGATAATTCTACTCTTCCACGATATGTCCGAAATAATAGAATCCCTTGCAGGTATCCAGGCTTACTTTTACATATTTGCCGATGAGATCTTTTTCTCCTGGGAAATGAACCAAGAGATTATGCTGGGTACGACCTGTAAGAGTACCCTTCTCCCGGTTTTCGTCTTCTACCAGGATTTCCTGAATGGTTCCCTGGAAACGGGAGGAATTTTCCCGGCCCTTTTCCTGTACCAGGGTAAGAAGACGGCTGAAACGGTCTTTTACCACATCCTCCGGCACCTGATTTTCCATGCCGGCTGCAGGGGTTCCGCTTCGTTTGGAATAAATAAATGTGAAGGCAGTATCATAATTTGCTTTTCTTACAACATCCAGTGTTTCCTGGAAATCTTCTTCTGTTTCTCCCGGAAATCCGACCATGATATCTGTTGTCAGCGAAATATCCGGGATCGCCTTACGGATCTTATCTACCAGCTCCAGATATTTCTCCTTGTCGTAACGGCGGTTCATTTCCTTTAAGACTCTGCTGCTTCCGGACTGCAGCGGAAGATGCAGATGGTGACAGATCTTCTGGCTCTCTGCCATGGTCTGGATCAGCTCATCGGACAGGTCCTTCGGATGGGAAGTCATAAAACGGATACGCTTCAGTCCTTCGATCTTTTCTACTTCTTTCAGAAGTTCTGCAAAGGTCACCGGTGTTTCCAGAGTTTTACCGTAGGAGTTTACATTCTGGCCAAGAAGCATGATTTCAGTAACGCCATCTGCGACCAGTTCCTCGATCTCGCGGATGATGGCCTGTGGCTCGCGGCTCTTTTCGCGGCCGCGGACATAAGGAACGATGCAGTAGCTGCAGAAGTTATTGCAGCCAAACATTACGCTGACTCCTGTTTTGAAGGAGTATTTGCGGGAAGTTGGCATGCCCTCTACGATCTCATCGGATTCCTTCCAGATATCAATGATCTGGTCGTCGGTCTGCAGCGTCCGGTAAAAAAGCTCCGGGAATTTGTGGATATTATGGGTTCCGAATACAAGATTTACATATTTATAATCCTTGCGGATCTTTTCTACTACGTGATGCTCCTGCATCATACATCCGAACAGTACGATCTTCATATCCGGGTGCTCCCGTTTGATGCTCTTTAAATGTCCAAGATGTCCATAGATCTTCTGATTGGCATTTTCCCGGACTGTGCAGGTGTTAAATACAACTGCATCAGCATCCTCGGTATCTACCATTTCATATCCCATTTTTTCCATGATGGCCGCAATAGACTCTGTCTGGATGGAGTTCATCTGGCATCCTTCGTTCTGGATGTGGAAGGTGGGATGTTTCGTACTGCTTTTGGCAAGAAGCTCTTTACATTTTTCAATGTACTGAAGCTGGATCTCTGTTTCTTTGTTCTGGCTCAAATCAATTCCTCCAATAACTAAAAATTTCATATGTATCTATAAATTATTTTTCTTTAGACAATATCAGACGGGAGCATTGAACTCCCGTCTGATATATCATACAGAATTTACAGTTGTCTGTCAAAGAGTTTTTATAATAGCGGTGCAAAAACTCTCAGTACGTTCTGAATGGCACGTACCACAATATTTCTCTTCTGGCAGAATGCCAGATCAATGGGATCACAGTACTCCAGGGTTTCTGTAAAATCATCCCGGATGTCCAGGATCACATCATTCTTATACATCCAGACACCATCTTCAAAATGCAGATAAAGGCTTCGGTAATCCAGATTTATGGTTCCTACGACGCCTACTTTGTCATCACAGACAAAAGATTTTGCATGTAAAAATCCCGGCTGGTATTCGTAGATCTTTACACCTGCTTCCAGAAGCTGTTTATAATAAGACTGTGTCAGCAGGAAGACCATTTTTTTGTCCGGGATACCTGGTGTCATGATCCGGACATCCACACCGCTTTTTGCAGCGAGGCACAGGGCGGTCATCATCTCATTATCTATGATCAGATATGGTGTGCAGATATAAACATAGTTTTTGGCGCGATTGATAATATTAAGATAAACGTTCTCTCCTACGATCTCATCGTCCAGGGGGGAATCGCAGAATGGCTGGACATAACCGTTTCCCGGAAATTCGTTGGGGTGCCACCTGTGCGGAACATAATTTCCGAAATCAAGAGAAGTATCTGTTCTGGTAACGATTCCCCACATATACAGGAACATAGCTGTCATATTCCAGACGCCTTCTCCTTTCAGCATAACGGCTGTATCCTTCCAGTGGCCAAACCGTTTTCGCTGATTGATATATTCGTCAGCCAGGTTGATGCCACCGGTAAAACCGGTCCAGCCATCGATCACACAGATCTTACGGTGGTCACGGTTATTCTGGATTATATTAAGAATCGGACGGAACCGGTTGAATACTTCGCATTTGATTCCTCGCCGGCGCATCTCCTGATCATACTTGTATGGCAATGTGGTAAGGCAGCCGAAGCCATCATAGATCAGTCGGACATCCACTCCTTCTTTAGCCTTTTTTTCAAGGATATTAAGGATCGTCTGCCACATTACCCCGTCATTTATGATGAAATATTCGATAAAAATAAAATGCTTTGCCTGCTCCAGCTCATGCACCAGAACCGGAAACATATCATCTCCTACCTGAAAATACTCTGCTGTGGTATTCTCGTGAACCGGATATCTTGAATACTGCCAGATGTAATCCGACTGGATTCTCATGGAACGGTCGTCTTCGTTTAAACGTTTTCTTGTAAGCTCTGAGCCTTCCAGGTATTCTGCTGTTTCATCAATAAGATTCTGATAATGCTGTTCCATTACAGCGCCGATCCGCGACTTACCGAAAAGAAGGTACAGGGAAACACCAAATACCGGAAAAATAAGGATCAGCATCGTCCAGGCGAGCTTATAAGATGGATTGATCTTTTTATTTACGATCCACAGAACAACCAGAAAACCTATGGCCTGCATTCCGATCGTCACCCATCTGGAGTATTCCATAAGCCGGAAAAGGGCGATCAGCAGCCATGCCAGCTGCACAACAAGAGCCAGAGCTACATAAAAAATTCGATTAAATAATAATTTAAGGAGCGATCGCAATGGTTTGATAATCAGTTTAATAAACAAATTCATATTTCTTTCCTTCGTCAAACGTTCCTGTTTCTATTTAATTAAAAATCCCTGACCATACAGCCAGGGATTTTTGCGCACAATTAATTATATTTACGTTTTCTTGCGGCTTCAGATTTTTTCTTACGACGAACGCTTGGCTTCTCGTAATGCTCTCTCTTACGGATTTCCTGCTGGATTCCCGCCTTAGCACAGCTTCTCTTGAATCTGCGAAGAGCGCTATCTAAAGTCTCGTTCTCTTTTACGATAACGTTTGACATAGACTCACACCTAACCTCCCTCCAGTTGTAGATTGTGCTAAAATACAACTGTCTGGGTATTTTTCTTGCACGAGTGTTATTATATAGCATAACATGTGGTTTCGTCAACATCTTTTTCGATTTTTATGAAAAAAATGTCAAAATTGTAAATCACGCACAACTTTGTTATTTTGTGAGCTGTTTTTCAAGGATTCCTGCTGCTGCGTCCATAGCTTCCTGAGCCTTTTCCGGATTCTTTCCGCCGGCCTGTGCCATGTTCGGACGTCCGCCGCCGCCACCGCCAACGATCGCTGCCACAGCTTTGATCAGGTTTCCTGCATGAGCGCCTGCTTTCTGAGCTGCATCCGTTGCCATTGCAAGAAGATTAACCTTGCCGTCGTTTACTGCTGCAAGAAGGACAACACCTTCGCCAAGCTGCTCTTTCAGTTTATCACCCAGGTCTCTGAGACCGTTCATGTCAACGCCCTCAACTTTGGCTGCAAGGAGTTTTACGCCGTTTACTTCAACGACTTTATCCATGACATCGCCAAGTGCACTCTGGGCAGCTTTGCTCTTGAGGGATTCATTTTCGCTCTGAAGAGCCTTTACCTCAGCCTGCAGGTGACTGATCTTTTCTACAACCTCGGCTGTATTGGCCTTTAATGCTTTTGCAGCCTCATGGAGAAGCTCTTCCTGCTTTCTGTAGTATTCGATAACTGCTTTGCCGGTAAGTGCCTCAATACGGCGTACACCAGCTGCGATACCGGATTCGGAAACGATCTTAAAGAGCATGATGGAGCTTGTATTCTTTACATGAGTACCACCACAGAGCTCTTTGGAAAAGTCTCCCATGGATACTACACGTACCTTCTGGTCATATTTCTCACCAAAGAGAGCCATTGCTCCGGATTTCTTGGCTTCTTCCACATCCATGACATCTGTATGAACATCAAGACCTGCCTGGATCTCTTTGTTTACAAGCTCTTCTGTTGCCTGGAGTTCTTCTGCTGTCATAGCCTGAAAATGAGCAAAGTCAAAACGAAGTCTGTCCGGAGTTACCAGAGAACCCTTCTGCTCTACGTGGGAACCAAGAACGGTCTTCAGTGCTTTCTGAAGAAGATGTGTTGCACTGTGGTTTTTCTCGGTATCTTTTCTTGCTTCTTCGTTTACCTTCAGGGATACTGTCTCACCTGAGGAAATCATACCGGATTCCATATGTCCTACGTGACCGAATTTGCCACCGCGGAGTTTGATGGTGTCCTCAACAACAAATTTACCGTTTGCAGTCTCGATCACACCGGTATCACCTTCCTGTCCACCCATTGTTGCATAGAAAGGAGTCTGCTCTACAAATACGGTACCCTTCTGTCCCTCTGTGAGAGAATCTACGATCTCTGTTTCTGTGGTAAGGACAGTAACCTTGGAATCAAAGGTAAGATGATCGTAGCCGACGAATTCTGTTGTTACGTTTACATCAATATCATCGTATACGGTTGCGTCTGCACCCATATAGTTGGTTACTTCACGGGCAGTACGTGCCTTGACTCTCTGTTCCTCCATTGCTTTCTGGAAGCCTTCCTCGTCAATGCCGTAGCCTTTTTCCTCAAGGATCTCTTTTGTAAGGTCAAGAGGGAATCCGTACGTATCATAAAGCTTGAATGCGTTGTCACCGGAAAGAGTCTTTTCACCTGCTTTTTTCATATCCTCTTCCATGTCGGAAAGGATGCGAAGTCCCTGATCGATAGTTTTGTTGAACTGATTCTCCTCATTTGTCAGTACACGGAAGATGAACTCTTTCTTCTCCTCAAGCTCCGGATATCCGGCTTTGGAGCTCTCGATCACCTGTGCACTTAATTTCGCAAGGAAAGTTCCCTCGATGCCAAGAAGACGTCCGTGACGTGCTGCGCGGCGGATCAGACGGCGGAGAACATATCCACGTCCCTCATTGGTTGGCATGATTCCATCGGAGATCATAAATGTTGCGGAACGGATATGGTCCGTGATCAGACGGATGGAAACGTCATCGGCATAGTTTTTATCATATTCTTTATGTGCGATCTCGCATACAAGATTACGAAGTGCACAAATTGTATCTACATCAAAAATAGAATCAACATCCTGAACAACTACAGCAAGACGCTCAAGTCCCATACCGGTATCGATGTTTTTCTGTTTCAGGGTTGTGTAGTTTCCGTTTCCATCGTTCTCGAACTGTGTGAAAACGTTGTTCCATACTTCCATGTAACGGTCGCAGTCGCAGCCTACCGTACATCCGGGTTTGCCACAGCCGTATTTTTCGCCACGGTCATAGTAGATCTCAGAGCATGGACCGCATGGACCTGCGCCATGCTCCCAGAAGTTATCCTCTTTTCCGAAACGGAAAATACGTTCAGACGGAATCCCTACTTCTTTGTTCCAGATATTGAAGGCTTCATCATCATCCAGGTAAATGGATGGGTAGAGACGGTCTGCATCAAGCCCTACAACCTCAGTAAGAAACTCCCAGGACCAGTGGATGGCTTCTTTCTTGAAGTAATCACCAAAAGAGAAGTTACCAAGCATTTCAAAGAAAGTACCGTGACGTGCGGTTTTACCTACATTTTCGATATCTCCGGTACGGATACATTTCTGGCAGGTTGTCACTCTTGTTCTTGGCGGCTTCTCAGCACCTGTAAAATATGGTTTCAGCGGAGCCATACCTGCATTGATCAGCAGAAGACTCTTATCTCCCTGAGGAACCAGGGAAAAGCTTTTCATTACAAGATGGCCCTTGCTCTCCATAAAGTCAAGGAACATCTTACGAAGTTCGTTCACTCCGTACTTTTTCATGTTGTTATCCTCCTTGTGTCAACCCTACCTGTCAGCATTTCCGGAATGCCGTAGCTTTATCCCGGAAATGTCACAGATATGGGAAATTATTTTACACAGATCTTTTTGAATTTTTTCTTGCCTCGTTTCAGAACGATCCCGTCCCCTGCAAAAGCATCCTTCTCAACCGTATGGTAAATATCGGTGAGCTTCTCACCATCGATGGATACACCACCCTGCTGGATCGCACGGCGACCCTCGGAACGGCTTGGTACCAGCTCTGCTTTTACAAGAAGTGTGATCAGGTCGATTTTTCCTTCCTCGTCAAAATCTTCCTCTGAAAGCTCTGTTGTAGGCATATGAGAAGTATCTGCACCTGAGAACAGTGCGCGGGCACCCTCCTGTGCTTTCTTGGCTTCCTCCTCACCGTGTACAAGCTCTGTCAGTTGGTATGCAAGGATCTCCTTGGCTTTGTTCAGCTCGCTGCCTTCCCATTTGGCCATCTCGTCGATCTCCTCAAGAGGAAGGAAAGTAAGAAGACGCATACATTTGATAACGTCAGCATCGTCTACATTTCTCCAGTACTGGTAGAAATCGAACGGGGATGTCTTATTCGGATCAAGCCATACAGCTCCGGACTGTGTTTTTCCCATCTTTTTGCCCTCAGAATTGAGAAGCAGTGTGATGGTCATGGCATAGGCATCCTTGCCAAGTTTACGGCGGATCAGCTCGGTTCCGCCAAGCATGTTGCTCCACTGGTCATCGCCACCGAACTGCATGTTACAGCCGTATTTCTGGTACAGCATGTAGAAGTCATAGCTCTGCATGATCATGTAGTTGAATTCCAGGAAACTTAATCCTCTCTCCATACGCTGTTTGTAGCACTCTGCTGTCAGCATACGGTTTACGGAAAAGTGAGCGCCTACCTCACGGAGAAGCTCTACATAGTTAAGATTCATAAGCCAGTCTGCATTGTTTACCATAAGAGCTTTTCCATCGGAGAAATCGATGAAACGGCTCATCTGCTGCTTGAAGCAGTCAATATTGTGCTGGATGGTTTCTTTTGTCAGCATCTGACGCATATCGGTCCTTCCGGACGGGTCACCGATCATCCCTGTTCCGCCGCCGAGAAGGGCGATCGGACGATTTCCTGCCATCTGCAGTCTCTTCATCAGGCAAAGAGCCATGAAGTGACCTACATGAAGGCTGTCTGCTGTAGGGTCAAAGCCAATATAGAATGTGGCTTTCCCGTTATTTACCATCTCTTTGATCTCGTCTTCGTCTGTAACCTGTGCGATCAGGCCACGTGCTTTCAGTTCTTCCCAAACTGTCATTGTTCTTTCCTCCTGTATAGTCATATAAAAAATGCCCGGTTCCTGTCCGTTTAGGACGAGAACCGGGTCCCGCGTTACCACCTAAATTTACAGAAAACTCGCATTTCCTGCCTCATAAAGTGAATCTACATCCCGTTATATCCATATATATCAAGATATAAAACCACTTCAGCACAATAACGGGTGCCATTCCGTCGCAGCCTATCTATAATACGCTATTATTATAAAGTTTATAATTTACAGTATCAAGTCCCGATTCGGTGCGCAGCTCCGGGATGTATTCACAAAAGTTCTACCCTGCGCCTCTCACCTGCCGGCTGCTCTCTGTGGGGTTTTCCTCAAGCTACTTTTTCCCTTCCAAGCCTTTTACTATACTATATGAAGTATACAAACTGCTTTTTTGTTTGTCAAGAAATTTTAATATTGCTTTGACAACTTAAAGTGGCAGAATATTACTTTTTACTCTGTTCTCAGTAACACGCTTCGTGATGTACAGAATTTACGCTGATCGCATAAATTCGCGCGGTATGTTTCGGGTTTTCTGTGAGTGATAAGTGGAACTTTTATTTCTGTAAGCTATTTATTCCTTCATCTACGTAAAGGTCATTGCCGTCTGCCGCTGATGTGGCAAGTTGATCACACCGTTCATTTAACGGATTATCTGCATGTCCCTTAACCCAGTGGAAGCTTACCTGATGCTGCTCCTTGGCCTTTAAAAGGCGTTTCCAGAGATCTACATTCTTCACATCTTCGTTTTTTCCACGTTTCCAGTTTTTCTTTAGCCAGGAATCGATCCAGTGCTGATTAAAAGCATCTACCAGATATTTGGAATCGGAATACAGATCCACCTGGCAGGGGCGGTTCAGTGCTTCCAGTGCTACGATGGCTGCCATCAGCTCCATCCGGTTGTTTGTGGTTTTTTTGTAGCCTCTGGACAGTTCACGTTCATGTAACTGGCCTTTGGTATCGATGTACTGAAGAACTGCTCCGTAGCCTCCCGGTCCATCCGGATTTCCCCGGGCTGCACCATCCGTATAGATTTTCACCTGCATATTTGCTTCTCCTTAAATTTTCAATTTTATGTCCATACGCCTGTTTGTTCAAAGTTTACTGCCGGAGACTATGTTGCTTATACCCAGTCTACAAAAAATGTATGGCCTTTATAAGTTTCATATTTCACTTTGCTGAAATTCAGATTCTGGTTCCAGAAATAGCTGGTCATCATGAAATACATATAATTAAAATCTTTCTGTTTAAATCCTCTGAGTGTTCTGGCTTTGCCGGAAGTGACATGTTTATTGAAAATAGTCATTGCTTCTCTTGCAGCCTGATAAGCAAGAGTACGGTTTTCAAACTGACCATTGAGACGTTTGAGAAGGGCCCCGTTCCGCACTACAGAATACTGTGGGGTTGTGCTGCTTCCGATATTCTCATAGATCACACCTCGTATCGTAGATGGAAATTCCTTGTCTGATTTGATCGTACGATTCAGAACACAAAGTGCTACTGCTTCCATTCCGATCTTGCCCTGATCGCCTGCCTCCGATTCGCAAAGTGCGGCCAGCAGTGCTTCATCGGATGTCTTGCCGTTGGCTATTCCAGGATGGCTCTTATATTCTTTTACCATAGTGTAATATCTGCTGTTTTTGGTATCGTAAACTTTGACATCTCCATTGCTGACATTTAGATTTGGTTTGGTAGTCTTCGCAGTGGCCACTCCGTCTGCTGCGATGGAGTATGTAATTCCATTCACTGTCACGGAGGTACTTACTGCCATGACACCGTTGGATTTAAAATAATAGTTCTTCTGATTGATCGTCTTCAGACCAGTATACATATAACCGGTACTGGTGGCAAAATAGTAGCTGATATTTTTGGATTTGTTTTTTACCCATTTGGTTGCCATATAACCGGAAGTTTTGTAAAAATAACGTTTCTGCCCTTTGCTGTTGGTGAGCCAGCCGGTTGCCATAATGCCTCCGCCTTTTGTGAAATAACGTTTCCTTCCCTTGCTACAGTTTACCCAGCCTGTGGTAAGCTTACCTGTTTTGGGATTGAAATAGCGCTTATGGCCTTTGGAATCTGTCATCCAGCCGGTTGCCATAACACCCTTGCCTTTTGTAAAATAGTAGGTATATTTGCCATTGACCTTCATCCAGCCCTTTACCTGTACTCCGGTCTTTGTGTTAAAGTAGTACTTGTATCCGCCCAGGGTCAGCCAGCCTTTCTGCTTGCTCCCATCACTTTTTATGTAGTATGTTTTTCCATCGATAGTTTTAAAGCCTGCAGTGGCAGCCTGTACCTCTTTTGCAGAAGCAGAAAAGACTGTGCTTCCCACGATCAGCAGCATAGCAAGCATCAGACCCTTCAGCCATTTTTTTGTTCTGAAACTCTTCATAATTTTCCCCATTTCCTGTTTTAGATATAAAAGCTAGTTTGTCTCAAAAATTACAAAAATGTTACATTTCGTTTATTATATCGTAATGAATAAACACTGTCAACTTTTTTGTAACTGTGGACGGACTCCTGCCATATGATGAAGTGTAAATAAAATTTGCTGGAGGACTTATCGATGAGTGACTTAGCGGCTACCAATTGTGGATGTGATTGCGGATGTGGTTGTGATTCCGGATGTAGCACAGGATGTGGATGTAACAATAACTGTGGCTGTAATAATGGCTGCGGAAATTCCCTGTTTGGAAACGGTGGAAACAGCTGCTCCTGTATCCTTTGGATCATCTGTCTGATGTGTTGCTGTGGAAACAACAGTGGCTGTGGCTGTAATAACAACGGCTGCAACGACAGCTGTTGGATCATCATCCTTCTTCTGCTTTTGTGCGGAAATGGATGCGGCTGCAACAATTGCTGCTGATCTTTTGAAAAGGCAGAGGTTATTTCCTCTGCCTTTTCTGCTGCCGTTTTTCTGCTTCCTCCTGTTTCTGTTTTTTCTCTTTCAGACATTTCAGATCTATTTCATAAAAAGAATTTCCATCAATGACAAGTTCCTGTTTTTTTTCAGATTCCATAATCACATTCCTTTGAAAAATTTCTTCTATATATAATATGACCAGAGAAGGTTTCTGTCATATTTCTTTCTGCAAATTCATAGATTTCAGGAAAAAGGATTTTTTTATGGAACAGGAGCCTATCGCACGTACTGCTCTGGATGAAATGGTGGAAAGTGACCAGGATCAGATGCTGAAAGCCATGATCCCGTACCTTCCTTCTTCCGGGCAGCGGTTTTTATCTGTGTATACGAAAGTCCGGGAACTTCGGAATACCATGTCGCTTTTTCAAAGCAGCCGTAGAACAGCCGATCTGCAGGCTACCGGTTTTTCTGGCACCGATCCTCTGGAAATGCTGCAGGATATCCGTAAGTGCTGTGGCGGAGAAAATCGCCGTCAGATCGATCATATCACCAGTCTTATGGCTACGATCCAGATGCTTCAGATCATGAATGAAGATTCGTCAGGAGGTGAGAATCCATGAGTGATGACTGGAAAAATAATCCCCGGCTTTCCGGAATGGACCCTCAGAAGCTTTCCATGCTTCAGGGTCTGGCAGATCAGGGATTGGGGAAAAATCCGTCCGAACTTCTGCCTTTTATCATGGGCGCAGCTTCTAAAGGAAAAAATGCGGGCTTAAATTTCAGCTCTGATGAGATCTCTACTATCATAGAAGTTCTGAAAATGGGGAAAAGTCCGGTAGAGGCAGCTAAACTTGACAGAATTGTGAATCTGATGAAAATGATACGTCATTAACAGCTCTGTGATCCCGGAACAGCGGTTTTCTGTTCCGGGATTTTCTACTTTGTAATTCTTTTTATATTTGTCGGAATATAATCTGCAAAAATCTGACATATCCATAGATTCTATCGCATAATTCATAGAACATATTCCCTATTTTTGTGATATTTTTTTATCATTTTCCCTTTCTTCTTATATCAGTATATGGTATACTTGTCCGTGAAATGAATGATATGCAAAATAGGATTTTATGCGTCAAGTGTTTGGCGAATGGGGAGTTGTCGCCAGAACGAAAAGTACGTCTTACGGTATGAAATCCGCACCCGTTGCAGCAATATAAGAGAATATCTCATATTGTGTAGGGCTTTTTCGACATACGTTCTATTACAATTGGAGATATCTTTTTTTATGCGCAAAAATAAAAGAGACAGTCTCCGAAAAACGTGATTTTTTTAACAAATGGAGGTTGTTATTTATGGTAGACAAAGCAAAAGTTGAAGAGGCGATCAAGCTTCTTCTCGAGGGAATCGGCGAGGATGTAAACAGAGAGGGACTGCAGGGAACTCCGGAACGTATCGCCCGCATGTGCGAGGAAATTTATGGCGGACTTGATAATGAAGCGGATGAACATCTTCAGAAACAGTTTCATGTAGAGAACAATGAAATGGTTCTGGAAAAGGATATTACCTTTTATTCCATGTGTGAACATCATCTTATGCCCTTTTACGGTAAAGCTCATATCGCATATATCCCAAATGGCAAGGTTACCGGCTTAAGCAAGCTGGCCCGTACCGTTGATGTGTATGCAAGAAGACCGCAGATCCAGGAACGTCTGACTGTGCAGATCGCAGATGCGCTGGAACGTGTTCTCGCTCCAAAGGGAATCATGGTTATGCTGGAAGCGGAGCATACCTGCATGACCATGCGTGGAATCAAAAAGCCGGGAAGCAAAACGGTTACGACTGTTACCAGAGGTGAATTTAAAGAAAATATGGAGCTTCAGAAACAGTTCCTTGCTATGGTCAAGGACTGATGGACAGAGTGAATCAGATCTGGAATCATCCGCTCTATCAGAATGAGCTTAATAAGCTTCAGCTTCTGGAGACTGACCGTGAATTCTGCAGACATACACCGGAGCATTTTTTGGATGTGGCACGCCTTGCCTATATCCGGGCACTTGAGGAAAATGCTCCTGTTTCAAAGGAACTGATCTACTGTACTGCCCTTCTTCACGATATCGGACGGGCCAGACAGTATGAAGATGGCACTCCTCATGATGAGGCCGGTGCTGCTATCGCAGGACAGATCTTAAACGAGCTTGGATTTTCTATGGAAGAAATGGAAGCGATCATTGCGGCAATACGTGGTCACAGAGCTCAGACGGATCCGACAGTTCTTGGAAAATTGCTCTATACTGCGGACAAAAGCTCCAGAAACTGTTTTTCCTGTAAAGCAGAGCCGGAATGTTACTGGTCTCCTGCTAAAAAAAATATGACGATCCAATATTAGGAGGTTTTTCCATGAAAATCGGAAATCGTGAGTTTGATGTAAAAAACAAAACATATATTATGGGTATCCTAAATGTCACACCGGATTCTTTCTCAGATGGCGGAAAATGGAACGATATGGATCATGCCCTGAAACATACAGAAGCTATGATCGCCGAAGGTGCTGATATTCTTGATATCGGTGGGGAATCCACACGTCCGGGGCATACACCGGTTGGCGCACAGGAGGAGATCGAGCGTATTCTTCCTGTTATCGAAGCAGTAAAAGGGCGTTTTGATATCCCCATCTCTGTAGATACCTATAAGGGATGTGTTGCGGAAGAAGCCCTGAAACACGGAGCAGATCTTATCAATGACATCTGGGGACTGAAATATGATCCTGAAATGGCTCCTGTCATTGCCAGATATCAGGCTCCCTGCTGTCTGATGCATAACAAAGATAATACTGAATACAATAATTTTATTGTGGATATGCTGGCAGAAACCCAGGAATGTGTCAATATTGCCAAACGTGCCGGTATTGCCGATGATAAGATCATCCTTGATCCTGGTGTCGGATTTGGTAAAACCTATGAGATGAACCTGATGACTATGGATAATCTGGAGCTTTTCCGGAAGCTGGGATATCCGGTGCTTCTTGGTACCTCCAGAAAATCCATGATCGGACTTGCCCTTGATCTTCCTGTAGATCAGCGTGTAGAGGGAACTCTTGCCACATCGGTGATCGGTGTTATGAAGGGGTGTGCATTTGTCCGTGTTCATGACATCAAAGAAAATAAACGCGTCATCCAGATGACAGAAGCTATTCTGGGACGTTAGGAGGAACTGATGGATAAAATCGAAATCAGAGATCTTGAGATTTTTGCAAACCATGGTGTGTTTCCGGAAGAAACAGCTCTCGGACAGAAATTTGTTGTTTCTGCTGTTATGTATACAGAAACACGTCCGGCAGGGCTGACAGATGATCTTTCTGCTTCCATCAATTATGGAGAAGTCAGTCATATGATCACCGATTTTCTTCAGAAAAATACTTATAAACTTCTGGAGGCTGCTGTGGAGAATCTGGCAGAGACGCTGCTGCTTTCTCTCCCTCTTCTTAAAAAGATCACCCTCCGTATTGAAAAGCCCTGGGCTCCGGTAGGTCTTCCGCTGAAAACCGTTGCTGTGGAAATTACCCGAGGCTGGCATACGGCTTATATTGCTTTTGGTTCCAATATGGGGGATAAGAAGAAATACCTGGACAATGCGATCCAGGGTCTTCGGGATATGAAAGAGATTGTTGTTGAAAAGGTTTCCGAGTATCTTGTAACGGAGCCTTACGGGGATGTGGAGCAGGATGAGTTTCTCAACGGAGCCTTAAGAGTCCGGACGCTGCTTTCTCCGGAGGAGCTTCTTGACAGGCTGCATGTGCTGGAACAGGCTGCGGACCGGAAAAGGATCATTCACTGGGGACCAAGGACACTGGATCTGGATATTCTGTTTTACGATAATGAGATTATTGATACAGTGGAACTACATGTGCCTCATATTGATATGGAAAACAGGGATTTTGTTTTGAAGCCTATGGTGGAGATCGCACCGTATCTTCGGCATCCGGTGTTGAATTTAACAATGGAGCAGTTGTTAAAAAAGCTTGAGGGAAAAACTTTGGCGGTGTGACTTTATTTATTAAATAATAAAAAGATAACAAGCCCGATACAGATATCTTTACTATAATCTGTATCAGGCTTGTTTTGTATCAGTGTGAATTATTGACTATTATCGAAAAATATTTTATTTCTGGTTTACCAGATCAAATTCGTCAGTGATCTCTTTGGATGGTGCCTTGGTAATGAGGCTGACGATGATGTTTGCTGCAATAGCCACCAGGAATGCGGGAAGAAGTTCATAGATTCCCCAGGCGCCGCCGAGCGTGCTGATTCCGTATTTCCAGATAAATACCATGGAACCGCCGCAGATCATTCCTGCCAGGGCTCCCTGCCAGTTGGAACGTCTCCAGAATAATGCCAGAAGTACCACCGGGCCGAATACGGCTCCGAAGCCTGCCCAGGCAAAGGATACGATAGTAAACACAGAACTGTTCGGGTCGCGGGCAATAAACATGGCTACTACGGCGATGAGAAGAAGCGTGATCTTATCGGCTACCATGCTTTCTTTTTTTGTTTCTTTATCCTTCAGGATACTTCCGAGAAGGTCGGAAGAAACTGCTGAGGATGCTGCCAGGAGCTGAGAATCTGCAGTTGACATGGTGGATGCCAAGATTCCTGCAAGGATGAGTCCTGCAAGGATTGCTGCAATTACACCATGTTTACTGAGAAGATCTGCGATCTGAACGATAATTGTCTCAGATGCGGAGCCTTCCAGAAGGTCAAACTCTCCTGCTGCTGTCATTCCAAGTCCTACCACACCAATCAGTACTGCTACTGCCAGTGAGATCACTACCCATGTAGTTGCTACTCTTCTGGAAAGTGTAAGCTTCTCTTCGTCTTCGATCGCCATGAAACGAAGAAGAATATGCGGCATTCCGAAATATCCAAGTCCCCATGCAAGCATGGAAATGATATTAAGCAGTGGATATGCCTGTTCTGTTCCGGTTGTTGGATCATATGTAGTAAACATAGTCAGATATCCGGGCAGTGATCTTGCATGGTCTGCAACTGCTTCAATACCACCTGCTGTGCTAATCCCGAATACAAATACGATCACAAGAGCGATGGACATGATGATACTCTGAATAAAGTCCGTGGTAGATGCTGCCAGGAATCCTCCCAGTGTGGTGTATCCAACGATGACCAGTGCACTGATGATCATAGCTGGCAGATATTTTACACCGAAGAGACTTGCAAAAAGTTTACCACAGGCTGCAAATCCGGAAGCTGTATACGGAATAAAAAAGATCACGATAAAAATCGCTCCGATAGACTGCAGGATCTTTTTCTCATCTCTGTAACGATTACTGAAAAAGGATGGCAATGTAATGGAATTTCCTGCCACATGTGTGTAGCGGCGGATTCTTTTTGCCACGATCCTCCAGTTTACGTAAGTTCCGATCGCAAGGCCAATGGCTGTCCAGCCTGCATCTGCAATACCGGTAAGATAAGCAAGTCCCGGCAGGCCCATCAGAAGCCAGCTGCTCATGTCAGAAGCCTCTGCACTCATAGCTGTGACAAGTGGACCAAGCTTTCGTCCTCCAAGATAGAAATCAGAACTGTCATTATTGTTCTTGGAGCAAAGATAACCTACAAAGATCATTGCACCCAGATAGACGATAATGGCTGCCATTATACAAATATGTGCTGTTGTCATTGTTTCTCTCCCTTCCATGTTTCTGCTTTAAAATCACAAAACATGAGGGATTTTGCTTATGCATCCCCATGCTTTCTGTTTTTAAACCAGTTTTACACATATTTATAGATTTTATTATATTAACTTTAGAAAGTAAAGAGGATTTTTCGTTTTTTTACATAAAAAAGTATTTTATATGAAGAAAAAGGGCTGAACCATATAAGGCGGCCCAGCTCTTTTTCAAAATCTCTGTTTATTTTTCTTCCATACGCTTCTGCACATCTTCCACTGTATATGCTTCTGTCAGTGCTTTCATATCATTCGGTGTAGTGTCTGGATTATACGACTTGATCACTTTCATCAGATCTGCACAGCTGTATGCATTTTCATAAATGTCCTGTGTATATCCGTAAAGCTTATTGAAAGAAGCTTTATCGGATGCACTCCAGAAGCCCTGATACAGACGCACTGTATTAGAATCAGCGTCGTCGGTATTTGCCTCCGGATAACCGGTCATTGCATTGTACAGGATCGCAAAGGCAGGACCGCCCATGGATGCATATTTACCGGCAATGTAATCAATTTTAGGATTTCCAAAGGAATCCTCAGTATTGATCTCATCGTGGTTTTCCTGGGAGAAGCAGTCAACTGCTCCAATCTTGATATTGGAGCCCTGCTCATCTTCTTTTGCTGTAACAATCTTCATGATCTCATCTACATTGAAGGTACAGAGAATTGCATCATAATTTCCGTCTACAAAAGCATGTTTCAGATTATTGATCCCTTTTGGGGCTGTCATATAGCCTGGACAGATGGTAATGCTGATATCATCTTTTCCTGTATCTGCAACGGTTGTTTTCTCAGATGCCGCAAGCCTCTCAACATCCTCGGAATAAGTCAGCCCCTCCTTCTCCGCCAGAGCTTCCAGAACACCGATCGCTCTCTGAAGATGCATGTAGTTTCCAGCGGAGGAACCACCTGTCAGTACAATATATTTGCTGGTGTCTGCATCTGCAAAATACTCTGCCATATTATAGCCGGCTTCATAATCTGCTTTTGCATCCGGTCCTACGCTTCCAAGAAAATACTGGCTGTTTTTTATCTTGTCATAATCTTCATCACTGATGTTTCCAGAACCAAGAACATAATACATTTCTTCCTCATCGCAGGTTTCTACGATCTTCTGGATATCCTGTCCATAAAAAGAAATGATCCCGCTCACACCCTGCTGCTTCATTGCGCGGATGAAATCGCACTCATCCTCCGCAGAATTGATATTTCCTGAAAAATAAAACTTAACCGGAAACCCCTGCTGGATGTATTCTCTGTAATAGTTCATGAACATGTTCATTTCCGGGCTGTCCTGATTATATACTACAACACCTATTGTATATTGGATATCTCCGTCTTCGACAGCAGCAGAAACTTTTTTTCCGCCAACTGTAAAAACGGCAAGCAGCAACAACAGAATGCCCAGTACTTTAAAGTTTTTAAAAATCATACTGTTTTGTGCATTTCCTTATTTTTCCGTTACATAATGGCAGGCTACTTCATGTCCGGACTCTACTTCTGTGAGCACAGGACGGATCGTCCTGCATTTCTCCATGCAGTGTTCGCAACGATTCTGGAATGGACAGCCATGAGGAACATCCAGAGGGCTGGGGGCCTCACTTTCGATGCTCTCGATCTTTTTGTTCTGATCCATATGAATGGAAAACTGTGCCCCCAGAAGAGCCTGTGTATATGGATGAAGAGACTTTTCCGTAACATCCTCTCCCGGAATTACCTCCACGATATTCCCGAGGTACATGACAGCAATCTGATGAGCAAAGGAACGGATCAGAGCCAGGTCATGGCAGATAAAAAGCATGCTGATGTTTTTCTCCTTCTGGAGACGCACCAGAAGACGGATCACGGATTCCTGTACGGAAACATCGAGTGCAGAGGTAGCCTCGTCACATACCAGGATCTCCGGCTCCAGGGAAAGTGCCCGGGCAATACTGATACGCTGACGCTGACCACCACTCATGTTATGGGGATAGCGGTCTATAAAATCTTCAGGAAGCTCTACCATTTTCAGGAGTTCTCTGGCCTTGGATTCCTTTTCGCTTCTTTTCAGCTTTCCGTAATTGATCAGGGGTTCTGTGAGAATATCCACGATCTTCATTTTCGGGTCAAAGGACGCCAACGGATCCTGGAAGACCATCTGCATGTTCTGACGGTTCAGCCAGGTTTCTTTTTGGGAAAGATCAGAGAGGTTTTTTCCATGGTAAAGGATCTCTCCGCTAGTCGGCTTGTCAAGAGAAATGACCATGCGGACAAAGGTTGATTTACCGCAGCCACTTTCTCCGACGATTCCCAGAGTCTTTCCTTTATAAACGTTCAGGTTCACATCGTTGCAGGCTGTTAATGTTCTGCCGCCGGAAGCCGGGAACTGTTTTACGATATGTTTTGCACTGAGTACGATATCGGATTCCTTAAACATAACGCTGTCCCTCCATTTCCGGCACTGCAGCCAGCAGTTTCTTTGTATAGTCACTGGTCGGATGCTCCATGACTTCATCTCGTGTTCCCTGATCCACAACTTTTCCGTTTTGCATAACAACAAGCTGATCTGCCATATAGGCTGCTACGCCAATGTTATGAGTAACAATGATGATACCGGTTCCGAAATCATCACGGAGCTCCATCATCTGGCGTACGATCTGTGCCTGTGTAGTAACGTCCAGCGCACTGGTCGGCTCATCTGCAAGAAGCAGCTCCGGGTTAAAAGTCATGGCCATGGCAATACCAACTCGCTGGCGCATACCACCGGAAAGCTGGTGAGGATAACTTTTCATGATATTTTCCGCGTCCGGAAGACGCATTTTCTGGAGCATGGAACAGCCTTTCTTCCATGCTTCTGCTTTGGATATATCTGTATGTGTACAGATATATTCCACATACTGACTTCCAATCTTACGGATAGGGTTCAGGGTTCCGCCGCAGTCCTGGAAGATCATGGAAATGCGGGTACCCCTTAAATTTCTCCATTCATCCTTTGTATTGGAAAGCAGAGAATGTCCGTGAAACTGAATATCTCCGGTGCTGACCCGGCCACCTCCGGCGAGTGCACCGAGGACAGCACGGATCACGGTTGTTTTTCCACTTCCACTCTCGCCTACCACACTGATGATCTCCCCCTTCTTCATGGAAAGGTTGAAATGTTCAATGGTAGGTGCCTGTTTTCCGTACTGAACGGAAAGATCCTTGATCTCAAGCATAAATAAGCGCTCCTTTACTCGGCAAGAGTGATATCCTTTGTCAGCCAGTAATAATCCATTGGATACATCTTAACACCTGTTACCTTTTTGTTGGAGAAGAGGTAGGTTGTCTCATAACCAAAGAATACAGTTGCAGCATCATCCATGATATCCTGCTGAATATCGATGATGAGATCTTTTCTCTTGTCCTCATCAAATGTCTGCGCAAGCTCGTCAAGAAGCTTGTCAACCTCCGGGTTATTGTATCCTGCAGTATTGTTTGCAGAGGAGCTGTACCAGTTCTCTCTTAAGTAGTTCTCAGGGTCTCCAGTGTTTGCTACCAGCACGTTCCAGATCAGAAGGTCATACTGACCGGAATCTCTCATGTCAAGAAGTGTCTCATAACTTACTGTGTTCAGGTTTACGTTGATACCGATCTCCTTCAGACTGGCCTGTGCTGCCTGTGCGTATACACCAAGCTCGGCACGGCTTGTGTAGATAACAAAATCAAGAACAAGAGGATCTCCGTCAGGAGTTTCTACAAATCCGTCACCGTCAACATCTTTGTATCCGGCCTCATCAAGGATCTTCTTTGCGCTGTCCGGATCATAGGAATTCTCATCCTTCAGATCATCGAATCCAAAGTCAAGTGTTGGAGGAACCGGTGCTTTACCAGCTGTTGCACCCCCCTCAAGAAGAGTGTTGCAGTATGTTTCCTTGTCAAGGCCACGAAGAAGTGCCTGGCGAAGAGCCTTATCGCTGAGTGCATGATCCTCATTCTGGTTCATGAATGCATAGGTGGAGCGAAGAGACTGAAGCTCCTGGATGTCGTAATTGTCATTTCCCTCAAACTCAACCAGGTTCTCTGTTTTCAGGTTGTAAGCGATATCGATCTCACCTGTCTGAAGAGCCATGGAACGTGTTGTCTGGTCATCCACACATTTCAGTGTAACTTTATCAAGGGGAACTTCTCCATCCCAGTAGTTCTCATTTTTTACTACGATACAGGAATCCGTCGGGCTGAAAGACTCTACTGCGTAAGGTCCTGTACAGATCGGTCCTTCCATGGCAAATGTAGAATCATCTACATTTGTATTTACGATCAGAAACAGCGGGTCTGCAAGGCATCCGGCCATGTTTGCATTTGCTCTGTTCAGGTGGAAAATCAAGTTCTGTCCGTCAACTTCGAGGCTGTCGAGATCAAAGAATTCCGGAACACGGTCACTCTTTTCAGCGGTACGTTCGATGGAGGCTTTTACCATTTCCGGTGTCATATCGTCACCGTTGGAGAATTTTACGCCCTCACGGATCTTGAAGGTCCATGTTTTTCCATCGTCACTGTTTTCCCACTTTTCCGCAAGACATGGAACGATCTCACCGTTCTCATCGAATTTTGTGAGGCACTCGCCGATCGCATAACGGGATACAACCCAGCTGAAATACTGCTCTGTCGGCTCCAGTGTATCTGCAAAGCTTGTTACTCCGATGGTGATTTCCTTATCACTTTTTTTGTCACCCTTTGCCTGAGCCACTGTTGTCATGGAAAAAGTCATCATACATGCAAGTGTAGCAGCCAGCACTTTTTTAACTACATTATTTCTCATTTCATCCTCCTAAAGATAATAACTGATCATATGGTGTTGGTTTGTTACAGAGTTGTTTTATTGATCCTGACGCGGATCCAGTACATCACGGATGCTGTCTCCAAGCATGTTGAAAACAACAACACAGATCACGATAGCGATACCAGGGTAGATCATAAGCCATGGCGCCTTTGCCATGTAGGTTCTTCCTTCATTCAGCATCAGTCCCCACTCCGGTGTCGGCGCAGTTGCACCAAATCCCAGGAATGAAAGGGAAGCCAGCTCCAGCATCATAGTTCCGATATCTGCTGCCGCAGTTACCACCATCTGGGTTACCATGTTGGGAAGAATGTGTACAAGAAGAATTTTCCAGGTCTTTGTTCCGTTTACTATAGCTGCCTCTATGTAAAGACTCTTCTTGACTTTCAAGACCATACTTCGTGCAAGACGGGCATATTTTGTCCAGCTTACAGCCGCAATGGAGATAACGGCATTGACCAGGTTTGGTCCAAGCATGCCGGCAATGGCAATGGCCAGTACAAGCCCAGGGAAGGAGATCATCATATCTGCGATACGCATGATCACTGCATCCACAACGCCGCCGAAATATCCGGCAATAACTCCTAAAAATGTACCGATGACAAAGATCACCGCAACCAGACATAAGGTCATGATCAGAGAGGTTCTTGTTCCGAAGATAACACGGGAAAGAAGATCTCGTCCAAGCTTATCCGTTCCGAATAGATGAGCGGAGCTTGGCTCCTGCAGTGATTCGGTCATAACTGCATTCAGTGGATCATATGGTGAGAGCTGTGGCGCAAAGATCGCAATTCCGATCACCACGAGACCCAGAATGAAGAAAAGAGTGAACTGTTTATTTTCTTTGAATGTTCGTAATACCTTTTTCAATTATCTATCCTCCTTAAGTCTTGGATCGAGATAAGTATAGGACAGATCCACAAGCAGGTTGATGCACATGTACAGGATCGCGATCCAGAGTACATAGCCCTGTACAAGAGGATAGTCACGACAGGAAATTGCTTTTACTGCCATATTTCCCATTCCAGGCCAGTTGTAAATGATCTCTACAACTGCAGTACCTCCCAGAAGACTTCCAAGGGAAAGTCCCAGCAATGTTACCAGAGGAAGCATTACGTTAGGAAGGACGTGTTTCCAGAGAATAACGCTTTCCTTGATTCCACGCATTCTTGCACCTGTGACATAATCCTGGTGAAGTTCCTCCAGTACTGCACTTCTTACCTGTCTGGTATATTTTGCAGACATGGCAAGTGCAAGAGTCAGCGCCGGGAGGATCATGGATTTAAAATCAGTACTGCCTCCTGCAACATTGATCCAGCGAAGCTGAACACCAAAGATGCTGAGAAGGATCAGGCCCAGCCAGAAGCTTGGAACAGATACTCCCACAAAGGTAATTCCTCTCACAAAATAATCCGGGAATTTGTTCTGATATACAGCGGCCAGGATTCCAAGCGGTATGGAAATAATGACCATCATCAGAAGTGCCAGCAACGACATCCTCAGCGTCGGCCAGAAACAGGATACCAGTTTATCTGTTACCGGCATTTTGAAAGAATAGGACTGTCCCATATCTCCTGTAACAACACCCTTCAGCCAGGAACCATACTGCACGAGAAAGGGCTGATCAAGGCCAAGCTCATGTCTTGTCTGTTCCAGAAGCTCTGGTGTAGGAAGATTACCACACTCTGTCAGCATGATCTCCGCAGGATCACCAGGTGACAGATAGGTCAGTCCAAATGTGAAAAAGCTGATTCCAAATAATACAATGATGATCTGGAGAAATCTTTTTCCTACTTGTTTCTTTGTCACGTTTTACTCCTTTCCTCATTTGATGCGATTTTAACATTGCCGTTTTAATTTAGTTAGATAAAAGAAACTATTGGATTCTTAATATGCAGAATATGCATGGAATTTTAGAAAATTTGCACGAAAAAAGCCCGTGACGAAATACGGGCACACAAAATAAATATGCTTCCTATCTTCCGTAAGAATCATTTTAAAACAATTGCAAGCAGGTCTCCTGACTTAGGATCCTTACCCTCAGGCACCTTCCCGGTCTATTTCTCACGTACTCGACCAGTGGTACTTTGTCTGAGGATTCCCCCTTACAGTGACGGGATCGTACCGGATTTACACCGGTTTCCCTATTAATCCTCTCAGAACTTACAACGGCTGATGTGAAAATCAGCAAATGCTGTTAAATTACTGCAACATTATATGATAAAACTATAGTTTATGTCTATGGAAAAATGTTATATTTTTAGAAAACTCATAAATTTTGTTAAAGATGCTTGAATTGTATATATCCCCCATGGGGGATATGACAATTGGATTTATCTGATCTGCTAAAAAAAACACGGATTTTACCTCGCTGTTTTTACAAATAGAATAGCAAATGGTAAAACCCGGTTTTCTTACTGTTTCAATATGATTTCAGACAGAAGCGTTCTGAAAAGGTTGTTTACTATCAGGTCAGAGTCTCCGTGATCGCTGCATATGCGATCATTGGTCCGTCTTCAATAATGTTCAGACTGGCTGTTTGATAAAGTACGACTCCGTTTTCAGTTGCAATAGATGTGTAAAGTAAATTTCCATAGTAATCTTTCAGTTCACCCAGTTCTTCTCCCTTAAAGAAGTACTCTCCAGGCTTCTTGGATGGATACCAGCATCCGGTATACGGCGCATATTCATAGACTACATTTTCAAGAAGCATCTGACGGTAATGCTTCAGACCATGACATTTCTTTCCCTGGAGATGAAAAACAAGGTGACGGACGTCTCTTTTATCCTGTTCTACTTCCTCCCAGGTCCAGTAGCTGTGTCCGCCTCTTTCGATGAGAATACTTGGAATTCCAAGAGAAGAAGCATAATTGTAGGCGCCACCTGTGGCGGTTGTGGAACGGACCACATATTTTACGCCGATATGCCGTGCCATATGTAATGATTTCTCTGCTGTCTTTTCATCTACAACCCCTACATAATAAACATAGGGATGAAGCTGTTCGAACCCATCTCCGCTATGCAGGTCGATATAATAATCTGCTATGGAAAAAAGCTTTGTCACTATAGCATAGGCAATACGATCTGCAGCTGTTCCCTCAGGATCTCCGGGGAAAACGCGGTTCAGGTTCTTGCCATCCTCATAGACCAGACTCATGGTGCGATGCTCAAAGCCACTGACATTGACCAGTGGAACGATGATCACATTTCCCTTCAGTTCTTCCGGTTGAAATTCTTTTGCAAGTTCCATTGCCGCCTGGATTCCTACATACTCCGCACTGTGTATTCCCGCTGTGATCAATATCGTCGGTCCGTCTTTCACTCCGCATATCACAGTTGCCGGCATTGCTATGCCGTATCCTGTGATCTTAATTTTCCCCTGTGCCTTCTCTCCTTTTTCAATCACCCAGTCATCAATTTTGATCATTGGTTGTTTCCCTTTTCCTTTTTTATATTTCCGCACTTTTGACGATAAGTATATCATGCCTAACCGAAATTGTACATATTCTTTTAAGATTCCGGGAAAACAGAAAAAAGCTTTCGTAACCGTTCATTCTGATCCGACGTACAAAAGCTTTTTTCCTGAATGATATATAATTTATCTTTTTACCAATTCTTTGGTGATTTCTTCCCAGCTGACTCCTTTTTCCACCATGAGTACCATCATATGATAAAGAAAATCTGAAATTTCGTATTTAATCTCTTCTTTATCCGGATTTTTGGCTGCAATGACGATCTCTGTGCATTCTTCACCGACTTTTTTCAAAATCTTGTCGATTCCTTTATCAAAAAGATAATTGGTATAGGAACCTTCCTTTGGATGTTCTTTTCGGTCAGTGATCACATCATACACATTCTGGAACACGTGAAGTGGGTTGGTATCATCGTACTCTTTTTTCATCAGCGGTTTGAAGAAACAGGTACGGTTTCCTGTATGGCAGGCTGCGCCCACCTGCTCCACTTTGGCAAGGATCGTATCATTATCACAGTCAATGGTAAGAGACTTTACATACTGTACGTGTCCGGATGTCAGACCTTTGGTCCAGAGCTCATTCCGGCTGCGGCTCCAGTATGTCATTTTTCCAAGCTTCAATGTTGTGTTAAAAGCAAGCTCATTCATATAGGCCAGCATCAGTACTTCATCCGTCCGGTAATCCTGGACAATAACCGGAACCATTCCGTCACTGTTTAATTTAAAGTCCGACCATGCAATATTACTTTTATATGTGTTTACCGGAATTCCGGCTTCTTCGCAAGTTTCCTTAAATGTATGCAGATCATTTTCAAGACTGCTTACATAAGCACCGCAAAGTCCGGACACAGCTGGTTCTCCTAAAAGCTCCAGAACGTTCTCAGATCTGTTTTCATCGGTATGAAGAACAATGGAAATCTGAGAAATCTCTGCAATTTCATTTTCGACAGTGTCCAAAGCCAGAACAGTGTCTGCATATGTTTCGATCAGATCCTGATTTTCTGTGAATTCTCTCAGATCAGAGATGCTGATCATCATACGCTCTTTTCCAAAGCGCCGGGATACTTCTTCCAGAAGCTTGATATTATTCTCTTTCGAAAAATTCAGTACAACTTTGGCACATCCCGCATAGATCAGCTTTTTTACATCTTCCATACGTTTGATATTTCCCGCTGCGATCACCGGGATCTCAGATACCTGACAGATATCACGGATTTTTCCGATCGCACGGTCATGCTCTGCATCTGCGGAAGAAAAGTCAAATACCAGAAGCTCATCTGCCCCATTGTCACCGTAAAATTTTGCAAGTGTTTCTACATTTCCGTCTCCGAAAAGATTTCTCTGTCCAAATCCTGTTACCGCCTTTTCTGAATGAAGATAAAGGCATGGGATCAACTGTTTGTTCATAAGTGGTCTCCTTCTGTATCAGAGGCTTCCCTTGGTAGAAAGCACGTCTGTAATCCGGGAATCGTACTGTGTTGCTGCATCAAGGGCTTTCGCAAAGCTTTTAAACATGGCCTCTGCCACATGATGGCTGTTTCCTCCGGAAAGAACCTTGATGTGAAGATTCATTGCCGCGGAATAGGATATTGCATAAAAGAATTCCTTTACCATCTCTGTAGCCATATCTCCTATTTTTTCCGTAGAAAACTCTGCATCCCATCCGAGATAAGGTCTTCCGGAAAGATCTACTGCGCAGAGCACAAGCACTTCATCCATAGGAAGGATACAGCTGCCGTAACGTTTGATCCCTTTTTTGTCGCCAACTGCCTCGCGGATAGCGTTTCCAAGGACGATCCCCGTATCTTCAATGGTGTGATGATCATCTACATTCAGATCACCGTGGACTCTCAGTGTAAGATCATACAGTCCATGGCGCGTAAAACCGTCCAGCATATGGTCAAAAAAGCCAATGCCTGTATCAATATCGGAACTTCCTGTTCCATCAATATTCAGCTGCAGACGTATCTGCGTTTCTTTTGTGTTTCTTTCAATCAGTGCTTCTCTTGCCATTATTCGTTCTCCTTGTCCTCTTCCTCAAAACGGACTGCAATGGAATTTGCGTGTGCAGTCAGCTGTTCCGATGTGGCAAACTGGATAATGTCCTTGTGGATCTTTCGGAGTGCTTCCCTGGAATAATATACAATACTGGATTTTTTGATAAAATCATCTACAGAAAGTGCGGAGAAAAATTTGGCAGTTCCATTGGTAGGAAGTACATGGTTTGGTCCTGCAAAATAATCTCCAAGGGGTTCAGAGCTGTGCTCTCCGATAAAGATCGCACCTGCATTTCGTACCTTCATCATATCTTCAAAAGGATTCTTTGTGACGATCTCCATATGTTCAGAAGCAATTTCATTGGCAGCCTCAATGGCCTCGTCCATATCTTCTGCGATCAGGATATAACCAAAGTTCTCCAGGGATTTCTCAATAATGGCTTTTCTGGAAAGTACCTCAACAAAACCTCTGACTTCTTCATCTACCTGATCTGCAAATTCCTCATTTGTTGTGATCAGGATCGCAGATGCCATCTCATCATGTTCTGCCTGAGAAAGAAGATCTGCTGCAATATAACGAGGATTTGCAGTCTCATCTGCAAGAACGAGGATCTCGCTTGGGCCGGCAATAGAATCAATGCTTACGTATCCATAAACTGCCTTTTTTGCAAGCGCAACAAAAATATTTCCGGGTCCTACGATCTTGTCAACCTTTGGAATACTCTCGGTTCCATATGCAAGTGCTCCGATGGCCTGTGCACCACCCACTTTATAGATTTCATCTGCTCCGGCTTCGTTGGCAGCAACAAGTGTGCTTGGATTTACTTTTCCGTCTTTTCCAGGAGGTGTTGTCATTACAATACGGTCAACACCGGCAACTTTTGCAGGAACGATATTCATCAGCACGGAAGACGGATATACAGCCTTTCCACCGGGAACGTAAACACCTACACAGTTCAGAGCGGTTACCTTCTGACCAAGCATGGTTCCGTCTGTTGTGCTTGTGAACCAGCTGTTCTGAAGCTGCTTTTCGTGATAGCTGCGGATATTCACCAATGCTTTTTTGATCACATCGATCAGGGAAGGATCTACCAGCTTGTATGCTTCCTCGATCTCCTCAGGGGTTACACGGATCGTATCCTTTGTCACTTCGACTTTATCAAATTCTCTGGTAAATGCAAATAACGCGGTATCTCCCTCTGCTTTTACTTTGGCAAGGATATTTGCTACTGCATCCTCGTATTTTCCATAATTATTAGGACTTCTTTTTAAGAGAGTTTCCAGAATATCTTTTGTAGATTCTTTGGTGAGTTTTACCTTACGCATAATAAATTCTGCCTTCTTTCTGTATTTTGGAGGTTCATCTGTTATTCGGTTTATTTGATCACACCTCGAAGTTCTGTGATCAGTTTGCGGATCCGTTCATCTTCCATTTTCATGCTGACCTGATTAACTACCATACGTGCAGACAGCGGGCAGACTTCTTCCAGCACCTTCAGGCCATTCTCGCGAAGGGTGCTTCCGGTTTCCACGATATCCACGATAACCTCGGAAAGTCCTACGATCGGTGCAAGCTCGATGGAACCGTTCAGCTTAATGATCTCCACAGTCTGATGCTTTTTGTTATAGAAGTAATCCTTTGCAATATTTGGATATTTTGTAGCTACACGGATCAGCTGATTGTTATTCAGGACTTCTCTGGCGCTTTCAGGGCCGCATACGCACATGCGGCATGCTCCAAATCCAAGATCCATAACCTCATATAGCTTTCTTCCTTCTTCCAGAATGGTATCCTTACCTACGATACCAATATCTGCTGCACCATACTCTACATAAGTCGGCACATCCGGACCTTTTGCAAGGAAAAACTTCAGCTTCAGTTCCTCATTGGTAAAGATCAGCTTTCGGGAATCTTTGTCACGCATCTCCTCACATGTAATACCGATCTTCTCAAACATATCCAGTGTTTTGCTGGCCAGACGCCCTTTTGTGAGGGCAAATGTAAGATATCTCATCAGTCCTGCTCCTCCTTTGCCGGGCACAATGCCACTTTTTTGCCTTTATTTCGAAGCTCCATTGCTTCCTGGATCGCTTTTTTCAAATTTCCCGGATCATAAGTGATCACAATGGTCTTATCACCGGACGGAACGGTCAGCTTCTGTCTGGAAAGCGCGAGCATCAGGTTGTCAACCACAATGGCAAATCCAATGGAAGAAGCCGGTTTTCCGAAATGCTTCATCAATTCGTTGTAGCGTCCGCCTTTGATCAGGGGTTCACCGGTTCCATATGTATAAGCCTGGAAAATGATCCCTGTATAATAACGGAACTTACTGAGCATTCCAAAATCAAAAGCAATGTATTTCTCACAGCCGTATACTTTCAGGATCTCATAAATTTCTTCCAGTCGTTTTACTGCAGAAAGTGCTTCCGGATTGGAGGTGAGTTTTTTTGCTTTTTCCAGCACTTCTGCTGAACCGAACATCTGAGGCAATTCAGCAAAAGCCTTGGAAAGGTTATCGCCTAAATTCTGTCCCTTAAGAAGCTCTTCCACACCAAAATAATTCTTCTGAGAGATCAGCTCACGAAGATGCTCTTCTATCTCCGGCTCCAGATCTGCCTCTGCAAGCAGGGATTTATAATAATCTACCTGGCCTACGCTAACCTGGAATTCGGTAAGTCCTGCTGCCTTCAGACACTCCACGGTCATAGCAAGGAGCTCAGCATCTGCTGCTGCAGAATCATCTCCCATATGCTCAACACCCATCTGAGTATTTTCCTTCATCTGACCTCTGTAACTGGAATTGTTGATAAATGTATTTCCGGTATAACAAAGTCTTACAGGTCCTTTTTCCGGATCAAAATAAGTTGCACATGCTCTGGAAACAGACGGTGTAAAGTCAGGTCTGAGGACAAGTGTGTTTCCCTCTCTGTCAAAAAATTTATATAAATCCTTGGATGGGATCGTTCCTACTTCATTGCTGAACACTTCAAAATACTCAAATCCCGGTGTTTCTATATCTTCATATCCATATCTTGAAAACACCTGGTGGAGCTCCCTCTGGAGCCGTTTTTTGCGGCTGCATTCCTCTCCATAAATGTCCCGCACACCTTCCGGTGTATGAAAAATACGCTGCATGTTCATTTCCTCCGTAACACGTTTTGAGATTTTCTGCGTTCCGCTTTAATTCGCTACCATGCTACCACAGAAAAACTTAAATTTGATTATATAGGAAACCTTTCCAAAAGTCAATCCCGTAATTGCAGATCTTTCTGGATCCCTTCCAGATAAGGAACCAGAAATCCATTTTTTCCGGAAAGATAAAATTCCTCGTCCAGCTCTTCCCGACGAAAACTTTTTCGTCCGCCGTCTTCCATCCTTTTCCAGAATTCCTTCAGCTTACGAAGGGTAAGATAATAAAAAACATTATCTGCGCTGAAATAGATCAGAAAAAAAGCAATCCCCTTCTGCTTTTCAAACTCATCCATAAATGCTACCTGATGAGGATGAATGTTCGCAAGGGGAAAAGTTTTTACACAGCATTCTTTTGCATCGAAGCAGACAGGGATTCCCTGTACTGCTCCGATATAATCTACGGTACTTTTCTGTTCAAAATATGCCAGCGTGATATGCCGGGAGGTTTTATCCATTTTGACCGGAGTGATCGGCGTCGGGATTTTCTGGATGAGGGCCAGTCCCTTTTCCCTGTACTGCTCATTGGTACGATTGATAAGTTCCTCCAGAGTAGAACCACGAAGTCCTCTGCTGTTCCATGTTGCCATAAAGTCTGCCCTTTAATTTAGAAGTTTGATGGATGGGAAATAACGGATCTCCGCCTTTCCGACGATCTGATCAAACTGTACATATGTATTCTGCCAGTATCGGGAATCCTTGGAATTGTTACGGTTGTCTCCCATCATAAAGTAACAGTTTTCCGGTACTTCGTATGGTCCGAAGCTTCCAAGAGGAGTTTCCGGCACAAAGGAATCATCCAGAGGTGTCTCCGAATCATTGATATAAACTTTACCATCTTTGATCTCTACTTTATCTCCGGGAAGACCGATGATACGTTTGATGAACAGCTGGGACTCATCATCCGGATATTTGAAGATCACAATGTCAAAGCGTTCCGGATCTTTCCATTTTTTTGAGATCTCGTGACCAAATACATCCATATTCAGACCATAGGCCAGACGATAGCCAAAGATACGATCCCCGGTCATAATGGTATTTTCCATAGATTCTGACGGGATCTTTGCATTGATCAGTACTACATTGTTGATAACCAGGACTACAACTACCACGATGATAATCATCTTGACGTAATCCCATATTTCATTCCAGATTTTCATAATAACTCTCCTCCAACTTTTCCTCTTTTAGTGTTCTGAGAAAGATTTCCGGAAGCGGTGCTGTAAAGACCTTCCCGGATAAATATGACAGGCTTCCTTTCATAGATGGAAACTCCATTCGAAAAGAATGAAGCAGCTGTCCTTTCAGTTTTTTATCGGCTTTTCCATATTTGGGATCACCAACAACCGAATGTCCCTCCGAAGCAAGGTGAGCTCGGATCTGATGTGCACGTCCTGTGATCAGTTCAACCTTAAGAAGGGTACGGGTTCCATTGGTACCCAACGGATAATACTTTGTTTCCACTGGAAGGGCATTTTCTTTCTCTTGTTTATAGATGGTTACTTTATTGCTTTTTTTATCTTTTGCCAGATAACCTTTGATATATCTTTCTTCTTTTAAAACTCCCTCCACAAGACAGAGGTAATATTTATGAAGTTCCCTGGACTTGAACATCCCTGAAAGTTCCTGCAGACCGGAAAGGCTTTTGCCTGCCGCTATCAGTCCGCTGGTATTGCGGTCAAGGCGGTTGCATACGGAAGGACGAAAGGTTCTCAGATCATTCTCTGTAAGAGAGCCATTTTTCAGAAGATAGCCAGTCAGATATTCTACCAGTGAAGGGGTTCCGTCATCAGCAGGCTGAGAAAGCATTCCTGCCGGTTTGTTGATCAACAAGATATTTTCATCCTCGTAAATGATATCCAGAGCATAATGTGCCCGTGGAGCAGAATCATTTCCGCTGAATTTTTCAAATGTTTCATCACTTAAAAACAGTTTTACATGATCTCCTGAAAACAGCTTTTCATTCCCGGTGGCTTTTTTTCCATTGAGCGTGATATTTTTTTTCCTCATCATTTTGTAGAAAAAGCTCTTTGGAGCTTCACGGAGAAGCTTGGCCAGATATTTGTCAAAACGCTGTCCGGCCTCGTTTTCGTTAATGATAAATTCTTTCATTATATAATGCTCCTACAGACAGATTGCCAGGATCGTATGTTTGATCAGTTCTTCCCTGGAAAGATCCGGGTATCGCTCATCCGGCGTGAATTTAATCCCGTTTCTCAAAGATTCTTTGTGCTCATTCATGGAATCCAGACGTTCCAGATAGGGTTTCAGTTCCCTCAGGATCTTTACATCTACTTTATATCCGTTTTTACGGATGATTTTCTGTGACTGCTCTGCAAGGTAGGCGATATCTGCTTTTGGATCACTGGTATAACCCACTACTGTATTTCCGCACACGGCAACAGCGTCCAGATAACCGCTTTTCTCATAAAAAGTCATGTACATTTCATAGGACATGACCAAGTCACCGGCATGCTTGCGGATCTCTTTATAGAGCTTTTCATCCATAGGATGACGTAACAGGATCATGATCAGGCTTACCATGGATTTACATCCTGGCAGACAGCCTACTACGGTCAGAACCGTCCAGACTGTCATTCTTGTTCCGTTGACGGCCCACGCCACAAAGAAAATGAGCAGTGGAAGCGAAAATAATCCTGCGGTGATCAGGAGTCTTCGTTTTTTTTCGCTGTTAAAATAACCGAAATCACCTTTTTTTGTTTTTCTTTTTCTGGTATCTTTCATGTGCCGAACTCCTTGTCTGTGTTTTTTTGGCTTTTTTATGAAGCTCTCTGGGACGGATCAGACATTTCGGTCCAAAGCCGACCAGATCCATACGTCCGGTCATCTTAAGTCCTTCCAGGACCAGTTCGCGATTTTCCGGATTTTTATACTGCATCAGTGCTCGCTGTATTGCTTTTTCGTGTGGATTTTTCGGCACATATACCTTTTCACCTGTCAGCGGATGGATTCCTGTGTAATACATACAGGTAGAAAGTGTTGATGGCGTTGGATAAAAATCCTGAACCTGCTCCGGCGTAAATCCAAGATCACGGACGTATTCCGCAAGCTTCACGGCTTCCTTCATTGTACACCCGGGATGGGACGACATGAAATACGGAACGGCATATTGCTGCTTACCAGTCCGCGCATTTGCTTTTTCATATTCCTTCAGAAAGCCCTCATAAACCTCGTGCCTGGGTTTGCCCATAAACTTCAGGACTTCATCAGAAACATGCTCTGGTGCTACCCGCAGCTGACCGCTGACGTGATATTTCACAAGCTCATTAAGAAAAGTTTTATCCGGGTCTGCCATCAGATAATCAAACCGGATGCCGGAACGGACAAAAACTTTTTTAACTTTGGGGATATTCCTGACCTTTCTGAGAAGCTGAAGATAATCCTTGTGGTCTACCGTCAGATTCTTACACGGAGAAGGAAACAGACACTGCCGCTCCTTGCAGACTCCTTTTGTCAGCTGCTTTTTGCAGGAAGGATAACGAAAATCAGCCGTAGGGCCTCCTACATCATGGATATAGCCTTTAAAATCCGGATCCTCCGTCATCTTTTCAGCTTCTTTCAGAATGGAAGCGTGACTTCTTGTCTGAAGGATACGGCCCTGATGAAAGGTCAGCGCACAGAAATTACAGCTTCCAAAGCATCCTCTGTTGCTGGTCAGACTGAATTTGATCTCTTTCAGTGCCGGAATCCCGCCTTCTTTCTGGTACATGGGATGATATCGTCCTGTATAAGGCAGATCGTAAACATCGTCCATTTCCATCTGCGTCAGAGGCTGAGATGGTGGATTCTGTATCACATATCCACGGTTCCCATAAGATTCTGCCAGAGGCTTTGCTGTAAATGGATCTGTGTTTCGGTACTGAATGGCAAAGCTGTCCGCATAAGCTTTTTTATCGGTCTGTACCTGTTCAAATGACGGAAGGACCACCGGATCGTAAACCCTGCTGATATCGTGGCTTTTAAAAACCGTCCCTGCCACATATGTGATCTCCTGGACCGGAATCCCGCTTTGCAGGGCTTCTGCGATCTCCAGGATGGAATGTTCCCCCATTCCATAAGAGATCAGATCCGCACCGGAATCGATCAGAATACTGTGCTTGACCTTATTTTCCCAATAATCGTAATGTGCCATTCTTCGAAGGCTGGCTTCGATTCCACCAAGAATGATAGGCGTATGTTTATAGGTCTGCCGGATCAGATTGCTGTATACAACAGAAGCCCTGTCCGGTCTTAATCCCATTTTTCCTCCCGGAGAATAGGCATCTGTGCTTCGGTGCTTTTTGGAAACCGTATAATGATTCACCATGGAATCCATGTTTCCTGCTGTAACGAGAAAACCCAGGCGCGGTTCCCCGAACACCTGGATGCTCTCCTTCTTTCGCCAGTCAGGCTGAGGGATCATGCCTACACGATATCCTCTGCTTTCCAGAAGACGTCCAATGATCGCAGATCCAAAAGACGGATGATCCACATAGGCATCTCCTGTCACGTAGACAAAATCCAACTCATCCCAGCCTCTTGACTTCATATCTTCTCTTGTAACTGGTAAAAAATCCTGCATTTATAATTCCTCGTATGTATGTGTATTAGTACTGTCTGCCCTGTGTTCATATGCTGTGATGGACTGCCTGGGCACGATAACCCTCTGCAATGATATCCAGCTGCCTGTGGAAGCGTTCCAGCTGACGCAGATCCTTGGTTTTGAATACCCGCAGGAACTCATCTTGTATTTTGCTGACTTCCCGTTCACTGGAAACACGGTAGAGATTTTCAATATTATTCAGAATATCCTTTACAAGATTGGACTGCATTTGAGATGAATTCTGGGCATCCATGATCTCATTGCGCACAGAAGACATTTCATGATCCAGCGAAATGATCGCATCGGATGCTTTACTAAGACGTTCTGCTACATGAGGAGGCATATCACCTTTGTATTTATACTGAAGGGAATGTTCGATCGTTGCCCAGAAATTCATTGCCATGGTACGGATCTGTATTTCTACCTGAAGCCGTTTCGGCCCATGAATAGTCTCCACTGTATAATAAAGGATCATGTGATAACTCCGGTAACCGCTCTGCTTGATATGCGTCAGATAGTTCTTTTCACTTTTGACTTCCATATCTGTTCTTTTTCGGATGATCGCAGCAACGGTATCGATATCTTCTTCAAACTGACAAATGATTCGTACTCCTGCCAGATCTTCCATTTCTGTTTCCAGCTGTTCGATCGGGATATCTTTACGCTGCATTTTCTCCAGGATACTGGAAACACTTTTTACTCTTCCACTGACTTGTTCAATGGGAGAATAACGATCATTTTCGTGATACTCTTCTATCATATGTTTAAACTTGACTGTCAGTTCTTTGACAGCCAGCTCGTAAGGGCACAAAATACTTCGCCATAACTGTATTTCCATGTTGCTCGCTCCTTATCATCTGCCGCCAGTCTCTTTTTGGTTTTGGTGACAGCGGCATACATTTTTTATTATAACATATGTTTTGAAAAAAAAGGGATTGTTTATCAATTTTTTATTAAAAAATTATAGAATTATTTTCCTTTTTGTGTGATGCATCCACAAATCTATATATATGTATAATTCTGTATTTTATGAATATTTTTTATCAGGGCATAAAAATACCCTGGAGAAACCTTACGTCTCTCCAGGGTAAAAGTTCGAACATACTCCGAACGGGATCAGTCTTTCAGATTTTTGAGAACCTGTACAAGATAGTTCCATACTCTTTCTGTGGAAGCAATGCTGAGAACCTCCTCGGATGTATGGATATCCTTCATATCCGGTCCAAGGGATACACAGTCCAGTCCTTCCATTTTTTTATAGAAAAGCCCGCATTCAAGGCCTGCGTGGATCGCTACGACTTCAGGCTTATGTCCGTACATTTCCTCAAAAACTGCAACCATTTTATCTCGTAATGGAGATTCCTTTCTGTACTCCCATGCCGGGTATGCACCCTGTACTTCATAGTCACCACCAAGAAATTCTGTGAGATACTCAATCTTATCAGATAATGCACTGCATGCAGCGTCTACAGAGCTTCTTACACTGGAACTTGCAAAAAGCTCGTCCCTATCCAGACGGAGGATACCGATATTGCTGGAGGTTTCCACCAGGCCTTTGATGGTTCCGCTCATTTTCTGGATTCCGAATGGTACATTCTGCAGATAAAATACGATCTTTTCCTGACTTGTAGGATGAAGAACCTCTGCTGTTGCAGTACCCTTTTCTGTTATTTCAAAAGTAATGTTTTCGTCAGAACCAGTATATTCTTCACGGAGCTGCTCCTGGAGCTCTTTTGCGTAAGCTTTTACCTCAGCAACGGAATCCGTAAGAAATTCTGCGGTGCACTCTCTTGTAATGGCATTGTCTTTCTGTCCGCCTGTAAGAGAAATAAGGGCATATTCCGCTTTTTTCTTAAGTTCGTAAAGAAACCGTCCCATAAGTTTATTGGCATTCGCTCTGTTCTTGTCAATCTCGGCACCGGAATGTCCGCCCATAAGTCCACAGACTTTGACCTGTACCTTTTCTCCTTCTCCTTCTACGCGCTGGACAGGGATATGGCTGATACCGGAAAGACCGCCGGCACAGCTGATCCAGAGACTTCCCTCCGCTTCAGAATCCAGATTGATAAATCTTCTTCCCTTCAGCACGCTGCAGTCCAGACCGACTGCACCAAGAAGACCAATTTCCTCATCAACCGTGAGCAGTACTTCAAGAGGAGGGTGTGGAATATCTGTACTGTCAAGAAGGGCAAGGCCATAAGCAACTGCAATACCATCATCACCGCCAAGAGTTGTTCCGTTGGCTGTGATATAACCATCTTTTACAGAGATGTTCAAACCATCTTTTGTAAAATCATGATCTACATCCGGTCGTTTTTCACATACCATGTCCATGTGGCCCTGGATGATCACTGTGGGAGAATTCTCATATCCTGGTGTGCCTGGCTTATAGATCACTACATTATTCAGCTCATCCTGTACATATCTGAATCCATGATCCTTCGCGAATTCCACAAGAAAATCACTGATCTGTTTTGTATTTCTGGAACCATGAGGAATCTTGCAGATTTCTTCAAAATAATGAAAAACTCTCTTTGGTTCACAATTTTCTAATACTGGCATAAATTCTGCCTCCTTCTGCTTCATAAATTCATTTGTCTTTTATAATAATCATATACTGTAAAAAAAGCAAGGACCTGTTTTTATGAAACGAAAAATAATCATATTTTTCTATATCTGCCTGTTGCTTTTTCTGCTTTTTCACCCAAAAGAAGCTCTTACCGGAGTAAAAAATGGACTTGGATTGTGGTTGAATATCATGATTCCCACTCTGCTGCCATTTCTGATCCTGACAGGAGCATTATTAAAAACTGGAAATATCCGGAAGCTTCTGAAACCATCTGCTTTCTTCTGGAAAACGTTTTTCGGGCTTTCACCTGCTGGAGCCTATGTTCTGATCCTGGGTCTGTTATGCGGATATCCTATGGGAGCCAAACTGGCACATGATCTGTACATAGACCAGCAGATTTCCCGCAGAGAAGGGGAATATCTTCTTACGTTTAGCTGCAATGCAAGTCCCGCATTTATCATTTCCTATCTTTCCGGGATACTCTTGAAAAATAAGATATCAGCAGTACAGATGATCCTCACTTTTCTGGCGGCAGATCTCTTTTGTATGCTGTTTTTTCGTTTCGTTGTATATCGTGGGCATACCGTGGACTCTGTCTGCGTAAACAAGATAAAAAAAGAGACATACCAACAGGACTCCATAGGAGTCATCCTGGATGTCTCGATCATGGACGGATTTGAAACCATCACACGTCTCGGGGGCTATATTCTCCTCTTCTCACTGATACTCGCCAGTATCAGCTTTTACTGGCCATTTCATGCACAAAGCTGTATGCTGTTCACAGCACCACTGGAACTAACTACCGGGCTGAAACAGATTGCCGGCGCACCACTGCCATGGAAAAGCAGATACCTTGCTTCTATGCTCCTGACTTCTTTTGGTGGCTTTTGCGTCATGGCTCAGACAAAAAGCGTATTGGAAAACAGTTTGTCACTGATCCCCTACGCTATTTCAAAATGTCTGAACGCCAGTGCGATATTCCTGATCCTAGTTTTCTCCGATATCGTCTAACAGATCTTCGTCTTCTTTTGTTATAGAAGAACTGTCATCATCCTGGAAGGTATTGGAAATTGCCGCTGCCTGAGCAGTCTGTGGTGCAAGCTCCTGACGATTATGATTAACAACCTCAAGGCAGCTCTGCAGAGCATCAATAAATGCTTTGTATTTACCACCGGCATCTTCAAGTGTCTGATTCAGGACAGAACCGATATTAGCCATCATATCATCTGTGTATGTGATCGCACTGAGACGAATGCTGTTTGCATCCTGTGTTGCAGAATCAAGAATCTCCTGAGCCTGCTTGTTTGCAGCATTTATGGTCTCATTTGCCTGTGCATATGCTTTCTGCATGATCTCATGCTGTGTAACAAGTTCCTGAGCTTTGGCCTGAGCATCTGCGATCAGACTGTCAGCTTTAGCCTGAGCATCCTCAAGGATCGCATCCTTATTGCTGATGATCTTCTGATAACGTTTGATCTCATCCGGAGTTTTCAGACGAAGTTCACGTAAATACTCCTCAATCTCTTCTTTGTTCACTACGATCTTGGTAGTGGAAAGAGGCTGGAATTTACAGCTGTCCACATACTCTTCAATCTCCTGAATAATCTGTTCAATTCTGCTGCTCATAATACACTCTCCTTATTTCTCTGTTTCTCTTTTTTTCAATTTCTCTTCGACTGCATCCGTAATCTCACGTGGAGCGAATTTGCTCAGATCTCCTCCGAAATTAGCAACTTCTTTCATGATCGTGGAGCTTAAGTATGCATATTCCAGACTGGTTGTAAGAAAAACGGTGTCCACATCCGGTGCCAGAACACGATTAGTCTGGGCCATCTGCAGTTCATATTCAAAATCCGTGACAGCACGAAGCCCTCGAACGATCACCTGGGCATGGTTTTCCCTGGCAAAGTTCACTGACAGGCCCTCGAATGCTTTCACCTCCACATTCGGGATATCTTTTGTCGCCTTTGTTAGTATCTTAACACGTTCTTCTACAGAAAACAACGGACTTTTTGCAGAATTATGCAAAACTCCCACTATAACCCGGTCAAATGAAATGCTTGCCCGCTTAATGATGTCAAGATGGCCATAGGTTGCCGGGTCAAAGCTTCCCGGGTATACTGCTGTTATCATATGTCTGTCTCTCTTTCATTTTTTTAGGAAAACATGCTTGTTGGTTTTATATTCCTTGGAACGTACCAGATGATATCCAAGGTCCTCTACATAAGAAAAATCCGTATGTAGATCTTCCTCCACAACGATCAGCGTGTTTTCATCTGCAAGAGTGCTGTCAGCCAGATACTCAAGGACTGGTTGTTCCAGATGCTGTTCGTATGGTGCATCCATAAAAATACAGTCAAATGGTTCTCCGCCTTCCAGTGAACGCAGTGCCTGAAGCACATCCATGTTCAGCAGTTTACCACCATCCGTGAGTTTTGTAAATGAAAGATTTTCGCGGATACAAGTGCATGCTTTGGGATTTTTTTCTACAAATACGGCATACTCGGCTCCACGGCTCAGAGCTTCAATACCGATCGCTCCGCTTCCGGAAAACAGATCCAGAAACCGACAACCCGGTATTTCAGGCTGGAGAATGTTAAAAAGAGTTTCCTTAATACGGTCTGTTGTTGGTCGTGTCTCATTTCCGGGAATGGTTTTTAAGTTTAATCTACGTGCTTTTCCTGCTATGACTCTCATTTCAGATTTAATCTCCAATCCAGATCACCGCGGGCCAGTCCAAGGATCAGAAGTTCCGCAGTGGCAATATTTGTAGCAACCGGAATGTTGTACTGGTCGCAGCGTTTGACAATGCTCATGATATCCGGCTCTACCGGATCCATCATGACAGGGTTATAAAACAGGATCACCATATCCAGATCCTGACGCTCTACCATCTCCATAAACTGCTTGTCTCCGCCTATACTTCCGGCAAGAAACTTGTGAACGTGAAGACTGGTTGCTTCCTCAATTCTTCTTCCTGTTGTTCCGGTTGCATATACTTCATGTTTGGCAAGGATATTCTTGTATGCAATACAGAAGTCTTCAATCAGAACTTTCTTACTGTTATGCGCAATAATTCCTAAATTCATAATTCACCTCTCCATTCTGCCCTTGGGTTACATCCCTTTTCTCCCCTTTATATAGGTAAAATCATATAACTCTGTAACTGATTCTAGCATAACGCCCAAAAAAGTGCAATTTAATTCATGTAAATTCATGAAAAATTAATATTTTCCCCGGCGTTACTCCATATACTCTATTCTTCCCAGCTGTTTCCTGTAGTATAATCAATTTCAATTCCCGGCTGTATGTTATAAACAAAAACATGGAAAGATATCTTCTGGTCTTTAACGGATTCGGCTTCCATTTCCACACCCCGGGCTACCAGTTCATCTCCCTTAAAAAACGGAGTTACACGATACATGCAGGGATTTCCTGTACTGTGCACGTAATCTGCAACCTCATTTTCAAAAGGAAGCATTCCCGTCACATTGAGATATCTGGTTCCTGTGATAAGATTTTTCCTGTTTGCATTCTCTCCAGTCAGCTGATATCCGATAAGATGGCAGCGATTATACAGATACCTGCCATCTACATTTTCATATTTTACAGTATGCCATCCTGTAGGCTTCACCATTCCGATCGCTCCTCGCTCTTCATCAGGCATCAGCTCCGGTGTGACCTTGGATTCTGCATAACCACAGCGCCCCAGGGAATCTAGTTCACTATAAAATTCGTATGCAGGTCCTGCGCTTTTTTCATCAGAAAAAGAGGGTATATTTCCATTGATCTCCACATATGGACTGCCGCTGTATTCCGGAATCTGATCCAGAGAAACAGATTCTGTCTGCCCTCCTGTCTTCGTCTGAGATTGTTTCAGTAATCCTGTCACTGCATCGGAAGCGGATTCCGAAATATCTTCCCAGAGGATCTGTGCATTTTCTTCTATATATGTAAGAAATACCTGTCCGAAGATCCGGCTTTGATCTTTTACCTCTTTCAGACTCCGCGGCGGCATCCAGCCATTACATACTGCAAGGATGACACACAGTATAATGGCTGTGAGTATTTTTCGCCTGGGCTGTTTTTTTCGTTTATATTTTCGTTTGTATGTAGGATAACGCTTCTTTTTCACGGGACCCCCTTACTTTTTTTGTCTGACAGATATTATATGTGATGCAGAGATTATTATAGCCGCAATTCTACTCAAAAAGCAACCATACATTCGTTTTTTTACTGCGGTATAATTTATGAACGGAAATATTTTTATATGTTAAATTTCCTTTAACTGCCAGTGTATTATTTTATGGTTTTCACATACTAGCAATGTAACAGTAAACCAAATAACAACCAAGGAGGAAATGAATTATGCCAAGTAACACTTCTTCTAACAAAGCAGTTGTACCGGAAGCAAAGGGCGCACTTGACCGTTTCAAATATGAGGTAGCAAACGAGCTGGGTGTTCCGCTTACAGACGGATACAACGGAAACCTGACTTCCAAACAGAATGGATCCGTAGGCGGATATATGGTCAAAAAGATGATCGAGGCACAGGAGCGTCAGATGTCCGGCAACTCCCAGGGCGGCCAGCAGTACTAAATCTGTACGCGCAGGTAGTTTCATTGCTATGCTGAGTTGATCTAAGCTCATGCAAAAAAGATGCTGTCTGACAGAACTGAAAACCTGCCAGACAACATCTTTTTATTTTATATAAAAAGAGATCTTATTTCACAAACATATCCACACATTATACAGGCAATAAGATCCAAAAGTCTTAAAATCCTATATTTATTTACAGCAATTCCTGTACTTTCCGATATACAACCTCTGCAAATTCCTTATGTCCTGCTGCATTCAGATGTTCCTGATCTGCGTCACAGCAATGTACATAGGATGCTGCCGGGAGGAAACGGATATGACGTTCAGCTGCGATTTTTTCATAAACAGGCTGCAGATTTCTGGAAACGATCACAGACTCTCTGGAAAACTCCTGGTCATATCCTTCCTGCCATACTTTTTCTCCCAGGTAGATCGGAGCCATGAGAAGGACTTTCGCTTTTGGTGCATATTCCTGGACCTGATCCAGCAATCTTATGATTCCCTTTCCAATTACATCTGCGGATGCTCCGAAAACAGTTTTACAGTCATTAGTTCCCAGCATCAGCGTGATCACTTCCACCTGGGCATGTGTTTCCAGAAGTGTGGGAAGAAGTGCAGTTCCTTTTCTTCCATCGCGGAGCGGATCTTCGAAAACCGTTGTTCTTCCGCACAGTCCCTCCTCGATCACACGATATTCTTCTTTATTCAGTTTTTCCTGGAGAAGACTTGTCCAGCGTACTCCCCACGGAAGTCTCTCTCTGCTCTCTCCGTCATATCCCCATGTATTGGAATCTCCAAAGCATAATATCTGTTTCATTCTATTATATTCCTATCTATTTAGTATGTATATTGGTTGAATGAATCATATCACGCTCTTTTACATTGGTCAAATACACAAAAGAAATAGCCTGTTACAGATTTTATCTATAGCAGGCCATCTTACATACTCTTTTATATACTTTTTATCAGAGATTCTTTTTACAGTCCGATAAATCCTGTAACATCTCCGTTGATCACATAATGTGCACCATTATCTTCCGGTTTAATGTAGATTTTGAGGTCTTTCAGTTCAGAGGCTTTTTTGCCCATGTCTTCTGTCCAGATCTTTTTGATCCTGTCAGCAACCTCTGAAGTATGTATCTCTTTGCCCCAGTACTGAACATATACTTCTGTCACTGGTTCAGCTTTTTTAGCTGCTGTCTTTCTTGTTGTTTTAGCTGCTGTTGTCTTAGCAGTCGTCCTGGTTGTTGTTTTCTTAGCTACAGCAGTTTTTCGTGTTGTTGTCTTCTTGGCGGCTGTTTTCTTAGCCGGCTCTTCTGATTTTACAGCTGTTGTTTTCTCTTCATCAGATTTTACTTCTGCTGCTTTTTCTTCTACTGGTTTCGCAGCAGCAGGTTTTACCTCTGCTGTCTTCTCAGCTGCTTTTGTCTCTACAGAAGCTTTTGCATCGTCTGTCTTTGGTGTCTCAGCCTTAACGGCTTTCTCTTCGGATGCGGTTACTACAGATTTTGCAGGAGTCTCGCTTACTGAAGCCGTTTTTACAGTTGTCTTGGTTGCAGCTTTCTTTGTTCTAGCCATGTTTATAGCCTCCTTACAAGGGATTTGTTAATCTTTTCTCGAATTTTAGGATATCACTTTTTGTGAAAGAACGCAAGGTTAGATCCCCAGATTTTCCAGTTCTTCACTCATATACCCCTTGAGATGCTCCTTTAAAGCCTTATGCTGAGGCAGGATAAGATCAAAATCCAGTGCCAGGATCTCACCAGCTGCTTCACTTGCATTCTTCAGGATTCCCGCATCATTGTAGATATCACCGATCTTAAATTCCATCAGTCCGCTCTGGCGGATACCGAAAAGATCTCCTGGGCCCCGAAGCTTCAGATCTTCTCCGGCTATATAAAATCCATCATTGGATTCATTGAGGATCTTCAGACGTTTAGAAGTATTTTCTTCATTATTTCCCTGGATAAAAATGCAGTAAGACTGATGCTCTCCACGCCCTACACGGCCCCGAAGCTGATGAAGCTGGGCAAGCCCGAAACGTTCTGCATTTTCCACCATCATAACAGTAGCATTTGGCACATTCACTCCAACCTCCACAACCGTGGTAGATACCAGCACCTGGATCTCGCCGGAAGCAAAGGCCTCCATGATCCTGTTTTTCTCTTTTGGCTTCATCTTTCCGTGAAGGATTTCTACTTTGATCTCCCCCGGAAGGACCTCCTGAAGCTTTCTGGCATAATCTGTAACATTCTCTGCCTCCAGGCCTTCGCTCTCTTCCACCATAGGACAGATCACATAAGCCTGCCTTCCCATCTGCACCTGCTTTTCAATAAAAGAATACGCCTTGGGACGGTAGGAAGTTCCTACTACGCAATTTTTGATCGGAAGTCTTTTTGCAGGAAGCTCGTCAATGATCGAAATATCCAAGTCTCCGTATAAAATGATCGCCAGTGTCCGGGGAATGGGGGTTGCGCTCATAACAAGTACATGAGGCGGATTTCCTCTGGTCGTCAGCGCTTCTCTCTGGCGAACGCCGAATCTGTGCTGCTCATCTGTGATCACAAGCCCCAGATTCTTATATTCCACCTTTTCCTGGATCAGGGCATGAGTTCCGATGATCACATTCACTTCACCGTCTGCAATCTTCTGATAGATCTCACGCTTCTGTCTGGCTGTGGTAGATCCTGTCAGAAGCACCGGATGGCAGGAAGCGATATTCTGTTCTTCCATCAGCCTCAGAAAGCCTTCGTAATGCTGATTTGCCAGAACCTCTGTCGGTACCATCAGAGCACTCTGAAATCCATTCTCTGCTGAAAGTACCATAGCTAAAAATGCGATCACGGTCTTGCCGCTACCAACATCCCCCTGTACAAGCCTGAACATCAGCTTATGACCGCTCAGATCCCGTTCGATCTCATGCCAAACATTCTTCTGGGCTCCGGTCAGGTCATAGGGAAGCCCTTCTATGATCTCCTCGGTTGTCCATACTGGTTTCATTGGAAAAGTATTTGGAGCCTCTTCTGTTTTCTCCTTCAAGAGCTGTATTGCCAGCACAAAAAGCAGAAATTCATCGAATACCAGACGTTTCCTGGCTGTGAGAAGCTCCTGCATATTTTTCGGGAAATGGATAGTCCGGATCGCATAATTGGCATCTGCGAGCTGATAGCGTTCCCGTATCTCCTCCGGCAGATATTCCCCATGGAGAGGCCTTGTATCCAAAATCTGATGGACCAACTTCGTGATCATCTTGTTGGAAAGTCCTTTCGTCAGACCATATACAGGCTGCATACTGTGAATGATCTCCTCATAAGCTGCCGGGGTAAAAATCTCCGGATGTTCCATCTGCGGACGGCCTTTTTTTCTGATGATCTTTCCTCTGAGGATAAACACACTGCCCTTTTTGAGTGTTCCCCTCAAATAAGGCGCATTGAACCAGGCAACCGGCAATCGGCCGCTTGCATCTGCCACAGTTGTTGTCAGAACCTGGAGATTGCGTATCTGGTTAATATAAATACCTGTTGCTATAGTGGCACGGATAGAGACTGTTTTGTCCTCCTCTGCTGATGCAATCTCCACAGGCTCCTCATATATATCGTAAGTCCGCGGATAATAACGGAGAAGCTCTTCCGCAGTCGTGATCCCGATCTTCTGGAAAAGCTTCTCTGTTTTCTCACCCACGCCTTTTAATTCACGTAAAGGTGTCTTATCATTCATTTTTTTTGCTCTTTATTCTACAGAAATCAGATAGTAGTAAATTGGCTGTCCACCCTGGTTCAGCTCAACCTCGCACTCCGGATATTTCTCGGTAAGAGAATCAGAAAGTGCCTCTGCATCTTCCTCAGATACATCTTCACCATAGTAAACACTGATAATCTCAGATTCCTCGTCAACCATCTCTGCTACCATCTCCTCTGCTACCTGAAGTCGATCTCTGCCTACTGCAAGGATACCTGCATCACCGATTCCCATGATATCTCCCTCATGGATTTCCTTGTTATCAATGCGTGTATCACGGACTGCATAAGTAATCTGTCCGGTCTTCACTCTGGAAATCGCATCGGTCATGGAAGCAAGGTTCTCCTCGCCGCCCTTCTCCGGAACAAAGCTGATCATTGCGGAAATTCCCTGTGGGATTGTCTTGGTTGGTACTACAATGATCTCCTTGTCCTCAGTCAGATCTCTTGCCTGGTTAGCTGCAAGGATAATATTCTTGTTATTCGGGAAAATATAAATTGTTTTTGCATTTACTTTCTCAATAGCATTGAGCATGTCTTCAGTACTCGGATTCATAGTCTGGCCGCCTTCGATCAGATAATCTACGCCAAGCTCACGGAAGATCTGAGAAAGTCCCTCACCTACGGATACGGAAATAAATCCATGATCCTTTGGAGGTTCTTTGTTTTCTGCCTGTTCTTTTGCAAGTTTTTCCGCATCTTTGATCAGTTTTTCCTGATGTTCTTCTCTCATATTGTCAATCTTCATACGGGAAAGCTGACCATACGTGAGTGCGCGTTCAAAAGCCTGTCCCGGATGATTGGTGTGCACGTGTACCTTGACAATCTCATCATCAGCCACCAAAACAATGGAATCACCGATGGAATCCAGAAATTCACGGAAACGGTCGATCTCATCCTGTGGAAGCGGTTTTTCAAGAAGGATAATAAACTCTGTACAATATCCAAATTTGATATCTGCCTCTGCCTGAGGAGAAATCTTTGTGATCTTAGGAGCTGCTGCCTCAAACTGGGAATAATCCACTTCTTTTCCATGATATCCGTCGATGGCACCACGGAAAACTTCCAGAAGTCCCTGTCCGCCAGAATCCACAACACCTGCTTCTTTCAGGACTGGAAGCATCTCTGGTGTTCTGGCAAGAGTTTCCTCTGCATGCTGAAAGATCCCGTCGAAAAAAGCATCCAGATCTTCTGCAGCATCAGCAAGCTCTGCTGCTCTGTCTGCTGCAGCTCTGGCTACAGTAAGAATGGTTCCCTCTTTTGGTTTCATAACTGCTTTGTATGCAGTTTCAGCGCCTCGCTCCATAGCTGCGGCAATGGCAGGTGCATCCAGATCTGTAAGTTTACGCACACCTCTGGTAAATCCACGCAGAAGCTGTGACAGGATAACACCGGAATTACCTCTGGCTCCACGGAGGGAACCGGAAGAAATTGCCTTTGCCAGGGATTCCATATCCGGATCTGTAAGAGCACCTACTTCAGAAGCAGCAGACATGATGGTAAGCGTCATATTGGTTCCCGTATCTCCATCAGGTACAGGAAACACATTCAGTTCATTAATCCACTCTTTCTTCGCTTCCAGATTCTTTGCTCCGGACAGAAACATTCTGGAAAGTATTTTAGCATCTATGGTTTTGTTATTCACCACAAGTTCCTCCTCTAAAACTAATCTATTGCACGCACGCCCTCAACCATAATGTTGATCTTTTCAATCTCCATTCCTGTAAAGGCTTCGACTTTATATTTTACATTGTTGACAAGATTGTCCGCAATAGTACTGATATTCACGCCATATGCTACGATGACATGAAAATTCAGCCGGATCTTATTATCATCCGTGATCTTAACACTGATACCATGTTTCAGGCTGTCAATACGCAAAAGCTTGACCAGGCCATCCTTCATACTGATAGCTGCCATTCCGATGATACCAAAACACTCTACCGCCACACTGCCGGCATAAGTCGCAATGACATCTGTATCAATTACGATCTGACCCAATCCGGAATCTATACGTCCATTCATATGGTTACCTCCATTGTTTCATTCAGATTAAATTATATAAAACTATTATAACCTTTTTTTTATAATTACGCAATGATAGAGTTCAACTTGTTTTATCTTATAGAAAATTAAGCTCATCCACTCTATTGAAGGGAAACCCCGGATTGTGATGGAGCATACTGGCCGATACTATGAAGCCGGTTTTTCTTTTTCGTTTATCTACTTATAATCCTTTTACAAACTCAACTGCATTTTTTATATCTTCTTCATCTGGATGCCCTTTTGCAATTCCACCAACCAGTTTAAATGGACCAAATGTGTCATAGCCCTTGCACCCGAATTTTCCTATCACTTTAGAACGCTTCTTATCCAAAATCTGCTCTATGGATTTATAATTGGCACTTCCACCATAAGTACAGATTAGAAATACCTTTTTGTCGTCCGGTAGATTCTTCTCTGCAAATCCCAATATCGACTGATGAAATTTTGAAAAATAGATTCCTGATGCAAACCCAATCATATCATAACTGCTCACATCTGCATCTGGTTGTTTTACAGCATCGATCAAATCGATCTGGCACGCTTCTGCTACACTTTTTACTAATTTTTCTGTATTTCCATGATGTACAGATGCATATACGATTGCTTTTCTCATTTGTTTTCCTTTCTGCCTGCTCCATCAATCAGGTCATAACTCATGTCCAAAAAGTCCAGTATCTTTGCTTTACTGACCGAACCATCCAGTAAAATCGTGATCCAGTGCTGCTTGTTCATATGGTATCCAGGTAAAAATCCATGCGTCTGAATAATCATATTCGTCATGTCCGGATCACACTTTACATCCATGATATCAACCGGATCTTTTCCTTCTAATCCCAGTTTTGATTTTTCAATAGTCATGATCACTGCATACCATTTTCCGTTTTTATGTCGGAGTACTGCACTGTCTGGCGATTTACTCCATAAATATTCTGGGACTGTTCCGTACTGTTTCTGCACATATTTAAAGATTTCTTCCGTCTTCACAATCTATTCAACTCCTGACGTTTCTGATATCCTACCTATAATCATACCACATTTTCGGATTCCGAACTACCTGCCAAATTCTTTTGCATTTTCCCGGTTTTCCTATTCTCATATGCCAGTTCAGCAAGAATATGTTCTATTCAGCTTCAGGAAAGAGACCAGGCCAAAGAAAAAACGATAAATTAATTCGCACTGGGTAATTTTCTATGTTTCAAATTGATCTAAACCATACACACAACGCTTAATTCTACCATGATCCGCCCTGTTCCCGGAGGTATGGAATACTTTCCTTAAAACTCTTTGCAGAATTTTTGATAAATTTCCTTTTTTTGCTTGCAAAAGAGCAATTCATCTGTTAAAATGGTGACTGTTGATAAAAGGAGGTGCTATTCATGGCTAAATGTGCAATCTGCGATAAAGGAGCTCATTTCGGAAACAATGTGAGTCATTCCCATAGAAGATCCAACAAAATGTGGAAATCTAACGTTAAATCCGTCAGAGTAAAAACAACTGCCGGCGGAGCAAAGAAAATGTATGTATGTACTTCTTGTTTAAGATCCGGAAAAGTTGAAAGAGCGTAAGTAATATCGTATGCCCCCGTAGAATGCGGGGGCTGTTTTTTTATCTTTAAGACAGATAAATTACAAGCGGGAAGTATGCCAGGTGCACACTTCCCGCTTATCTGCAAAACATATGATATCCGCATAGCAGACATATGACTGCCATTGCGATCACAATAAAATTCTCTGTAATAAGGATACCAAGAACCATGCCCACACCAATAAAAAACAGCATAAAACCAGTTAGCTTTCCCACTCCTGTCTGCTCATTTCCTGTTTTTTATTACAGTATATGCATGAAATCTAAATGGAATACTACTCTTCTTTCCCGTCTGTATCCTCAGCATTGCCTGCACCTGGCGCAAAACGGTTCACAAAATCCGGCACCATATCCAGAACCTTGGTAAGGCCATCCTGATTTTTTACGTTTACAAGTTTGGTGCTTCCATTCTGGATCACAAGTACTGCGCAGGGAGACATCTTTCCGGCAAGACCTCCGCCGCCGTTATTTTTCTTGTCCCCTTCAAAAGCTCCGGCTCCCACGCCGAAGGATACATCGACCAGAGGAAGGATAATGGTATCACCTACATGAATGGCATCGCCAACCACTGTTTTGGCCGATACAAAGCCATCCATTCCTTTAAATAATGAATTCACGGTATCTTTGAAATTATTCTCTTTCTCCATGTTTTACCTCCTTATGTCTCCATCGGTGGATGACGTATTTTATATTTTTATTGAAATAAAGCTCTGTTGCTGTTTTGAGAACTACAATTCCATAAATCCTTCCCTTTAACAGGATCTCTCCCTCAAGAACATTTTCATCATCAAAAAGGGGCGCTGCTTCGATCTTGTTTTTATGAAAAGGAATCGTCATTCCTAATACAGCCAATACCATACCTGTAACTGCCGGATCTTCATTGCCAAATGTGATTTTTCCGGTGATCCTTGTCGGAAGCACATGATAAATCAGTTTTTTTGCATTTTTCCACAGAAAGGAAAGAGCCTCTCTGGTTCGGGGATGGTCTAAAAATTCTTTCCACCAGTTTATCTTATCATAGAAATTCCGGATTGTTAATGCAAGACTTTGCATTTTTTTCAGAATCCTTTTGGGGATTCCAAGAAAATTCTGTACGATTCGGATCAGATTTCCAACTGCAGTTTTTATTCTTCCCACTATATTCAAAATTAAATCTGCAATCTTTGTCCGAAGCTTCTTTTCATCTTCCGATTCTTCCGATATTTCTTCGGAAATCGATATCGGCTCCATTATTACATTTTCCAAAATTTCATTTATATCTTCAACAGTATCTTCCTGAGGCTCAGACATTTGCAGCTCTGCGGTATCGTTCTGATTTTCGTTTTTTGATGTCTTTTCATGGCTTCTGGAAGCCTCTGCCTGTTTTTTGGCATTTTGATTTCCGGAGTTGGAAAGAGATCTAGGTTTCTTTTTTTTACGAAACAGATTTTTAAATTTTTCCAAAGGAATCCCTAAAAAACATATTTTTGTTTTCAGAACGCCCTGCTCCCAGAATACCTGTGCAGATATTATATGAAGCAGCCAGCTTACTTCACCGGTAGCATGTATTTCACGAAGACTATCCGTACGGTCTTTTTTTAAATTCCCTCTGTATCTGATTGGACAAAATAAAAGAAGCAGCAGGATCAGAAAGATCAGCCCGATCAGAATCCCCAGAAGGATCAATATCCATTTTATTATCAGCCATAATATATGCAACATTGGTTCACCTGTTTTTCAGATATTCTTTTATTTTAAAATTTCCAGTTTCGGTATAAACCTGTTCGATCATATCCTGTACCATCTGTATAGCACCGGATTTCCCTCTGGCCATTCCAACGATCAAAGGACAGGTGGCTCTGGCGCTTCGCTGTACAAGCATGCCTGCGGGAAGAATTTCCAAAATATTTCCGGGATTATCAGACAAAGTAACAACGTAGATATCCGGCACGAATTTGCCAGCAGTGATCCTGGCTCTTATTCTAGTAGGATTTTTTACATCATTTCCTATGTAATAGTTTTTCATCCATTTCAGCAATCTGCCATCACCTCCGTTTATAATGCCAAACAGGGCTGCGTAAGTACACAGCCCTGTCCTGTTGTTAAAAATACTTCTGCTGTTTCGCCCAGACGCCCTCACTTCGCATTTCCAGATACTCCTGATAGGCCTGTTCCACGATATGCTTCTCGTTGGAAAAACGGAGAAGATGATAGATCTCATGAAACTTATAGTATCCGGAATCTACAAAATATTCCTCTCGCTGGGGTTTGCTATGATAATTATCAGCTATCATGAGATACCAGTGTACCTCTTTCATTACCACATCCTCCGGAACGGTGAAATTATACTGGCTCTTGCCGATATATTTCACGATAGAGGCCCGAACACCTGCTTCTTCCATTACTTCACGTAAAGCAGTCTGCTCAAAAGTCTCTCCTTTTTCTACAGTTCCTTTGGGAAGCACCCATCCTTCATAACGGTTCCTGTAGGATTTATACAATGCCAGGATCTTACCCCGATGAATTACCACACCGCCACAGCTTGTTGCTTCTATCATATTGCAATCCTCCTGTAATGCGTGTGTCTTTTGCACTGGCTATAGTATACCTCTTTTTCACCTTATAGGCAAGGGGCAAGAAGCAGATACTGTTCTCAATTTAATCGAAATAATATGCATCAAAAACATCGGCCGCAATGGGAACTGCCGCTTCACTTCCGGTTCCGCCGTTTTCCACGATCACTGCAATGGCGATATCCGGATCATCTACATTAGAATAACCCACAAACCAGGAATGACTAGAGCCATTTTCATCAAACTCCGCAGAACCGGTTTTTCCGGCAACAGTATATCCTCGTCCGTTCAATGCAGAAGCCGTACCGTTTTCAACTACATTTTTCATTAGTTTTCCAAGGATATTGGCTTCATTTCTTGTCATCAGACGTTTGTATTCTGTTTTTTCTGTTTCCCTGACCGTATCACCGGAATTATTCACGATCTTATCGATCATAGTTGGCTTCATCAGTACACCATCATTGGCGATGGCACTTGTGAGCAATGCCATATGCATCGGAGAAACAAGAGTGTTACCCTGGCCGATCGAGGTCTGCATCACAAGTGCGTTCGGAGAATCATTATCCAGGGTAAAGCGACTGGTTTTATAGGAATTCAGCGGAAGCGCCCTATTAAAGAGCAGATCCTCTGCAGTACTTTTCAGAGTATCTCCTCCCAGACCAAGGCCCATATCTGCAAATGCACAATTACAGGAATGTGCAAATGCGGAATAAAAATCCTCCTGTCCATGTACTGCACCATTGTAACACTGGATCGTGTGGTCATCCACTGTGATACTTCCCTGACACAGATAGGAATATCCCTCCAGTGATCCCTTTTGTCTGAAATAATCCAGTGCCGTGACGATCTTAAATGTTGATCCCGGAGGATAAGCTCCATTGGTTGCACGGTTTAAAAGGCTACTGTTACTTTCATCATTAACAAGGGTATCCCAGTTCTGTGCGATCGTGTTCGGATCAAAATCCGGTTTGCTCACCATAGCCAGGATACGTCCGGTGGATGGTTCCAGTACAACTACCGCTCCTCTCCGGTCTCCCAGAGAATTGTATGCCGTTGTCTGAAGATCTGCATTCAGACTGGAGATCACGGTATCACCCTGATTCTTTTTTCCCAGGAATTCATTTTTCATCTGTTCCAGAAAAAATGAATGTGAGGTGAGAAGCTGGAAATTTGCTTCCGATTCCAAACCACTCTTACCATTGGTATCATATCCTACTGCATGTGCAAAAATATTGGAAAACGGATACGTTCTCTCTTCTGTTCCATCTTCATACACATTGGTCTGTGCCAGAACCTCACCATCCGAAGACTGGATACTTCCACGTACTACCCGGTCCGAAAATGTATCCTGACGGGTGTTGTACGGGCTGTTGATAAAATCTTCGCTTTTTATGGCGTCAAAATAGGCCAGATATCCGATCAGACTGACAAAGATCAATATAAAGAAGGCCGATACAAAAGTTAAAGGCCGGTTCTTTTTTCTACGGAGTCTGGCGATTTCTCTTTCTCTCAGGCGTTGCTCTCTTTCCTCTTCTTTCAATCGTTTCTTTTCGCTGCGTTTCAATTTGTTCGTCCTCATCTTCCCTCAGAATATACAGTCCCTGAATGATCGCAAGCATCAGGATGGTACACATGACAGAACTGCCTCCGTAACTCACCAGCGGAAGTGTAACTCCTGTCATTGGAATAAACTTGGTTGCACCGCCGATGGTCAGAAATACCTGAAAAGCATATTCTGTTCCGAGCCCCAGTGCGATCAGTTTATAAAACGGATTCCTGATCTTTAGTGCAATAGTAACGATCATCAGAAAAAAGCTTGTGCATACAAGAATCAGGCAGATGGCAAAAATGCCACCCAGTTCCTCGCAAATAGCACTGAAGATAAAATCATTTTTTACGACCGGAATCTTCTCCGGAGAGCCCTGACAAAGTCCCATTCCAAACCAGCCTCCGGTTCCGATCGCAAACAGAGACTGCACGATCTGATAACCTTCATTTTGATAGACAGCCATCGGATCCTTCCAGGCACTGACTCGCTGACGGACATGTCCAAAAAGATGATATGCGATCACCGAACCAAAGCATCCTCCGCCAAGTCCCAGAAATAAATAGCTCGGATTTCTGGTTGCCACATAGATCAGTACAAGGTAGGTGACAAAAAAGATTACTGCACTACCCAGATCCCTGGAAAGAACCAGGATCCCTACATGGATCACTGCAACGATCGTAGCCAGTACTACTTTACGAAAATCCACCTTGGTACACAGAAGTGATGCCATAAAAAATACGAAGGTTATCTTGATCACCTCGGAAGGCTGGATTCCCATAAGAGAAAGCTTTGCACCGTAGCTTGTGCTTGCCAGAACAAGAACTGCCGCCAGAAGTACAATACCAATTCCGGCATAAGCCCATGTAAGATCCTTTAAAAATTTCATTTTTCGTATCATTACCGGTATCACCAGTGATACTGCACTACCTACGGCCACGATCAGAAGCTGCTTAGTTGCAGACGGAAGTGAAAGCCGGCAGAGCATGATAAATCCTACGCTCAGGAGCATACACATATTATTTAAAAGAAGCAGCGATGCATTCTGATAAATAATTCGATAAAGGATCTGGATCGCTGCAAAAAAGATCATCATTTCGATATAGAACAGGATGACCCTGAAATCCATGCTTTTTAAATAGATCACAAGAAATGCTGTAAAATCAATAAAAAAGATCATGGTCAGCTGCTGATGGAGCAGTTCTCTCTTTTCTTCCTCATCCTGCCGCCACACCATATAAAAACAATGAAAGGTATAGACGATCATCAATGTGAGGATCACATACTTAGATAATTCTGTAATTACATTAATCATACACTTTTACTCGGCTCCTCTTTTAAAATGGCCTTTTGTATACCTGCGTCCGGAAGGTTTTCCGTTTTCCTGATAAACCGTCCGGAATTCTTTCAGGATCGCTTTTGCTTTCTCTGGCTCTTCGATCGTAAATGCCAGTCGCAAAGAGTGAAGGTTCAGTTTTTTTACCTGATCTTTTTCACCCGGAAGTCCGTAAGGAATGCTGTTATAAATGATATTATAACAGTATTTTGCTTTTTCGGAGATGTTTTTTCCCCATGGATCACAGCTGCATTTTACCGGAAATTCACTGTTATAGCGGTCTTTCAGATAAGCCGTCTCATATTTTCCTGTACATCCGAAAAGATTCTTCCTTACACACTGCGCGGAAAGCATCAGTGGGATATAACCATATAAAAGCAGCTCCGAAGAAGTATTATCTCTGTGTTTCAGTTCACCCTCATTCAACTCAAGGGGGACTGTATTTCGAAGAACTCCCTCTTCCCGCCAGAAATCAACACTCTGATCATTCCAGGTATACATGGATGCATCCAGGATACATTTTCCGCCATATCCCATTTTTTTCAGTACGGCGTAAGATTCCAGGTTTCTTACCAGAAAACCCTTCATACCCTGCTCCAACCATTTTTGAGCTGATCGAAGCCACTTTTCGGGGATTTCTCCGCGATGGATATGTGGAGTAGAAAGATATAATTCACTGCTTGCAGCAAGTTCCGGTGAAAAATATTTTTCCATAGTATCAAAAGGAAAATAAAAACCTGTAATCCCTGGTTCGTTCAAAAGTACTTCCGCAGTATCCGAACGTTCACAGGATACATACACAGGCAGGCTGTCTGTTACCCTTCTGTGACAGGCAGCCTGATTCTTAGATTTCGTCGGCTGCTTCGTAACCTGTGCTCTCTTCTGACATCCGATCAGTGCTTCCCGCAGCTGACTCAGAGCATCTCTTCGTACTTCATTGAGAACTTTAACCGGAACAAAAATCCTTCCATTTATTTCAATGTTCAGATCCTCCCACTGAAAATCTGTATTTCCCAGTTTCTCCATCTGCTGACGGATCCTCTGTTCTTCCATTGGCTGATTTTTAGCAAACTGTACCTCACCGCCCATAGCAGTTACTGTCTGGCCCTTGCAGGTTATTTCCAGTATAACAGGACTTTCAGGAGAAAGTATTAAATTCCCATGAATTTTTTCTTTTATTTTTCTGATCTCCGGCTGTATATTACCGGATTTTTTTTCATTGGCAAAAGCCATCATTTCCGGTCCGCGATACATATCATAGTATCCTTTGCAGGATCCTCCACGACTGAAAAGCTCAAGAAGATACTTCCGATCGTTTTCCTGAACGTGATATTCTTTTCCACTTAAATACATATCCAGATATTTTCGATATACTGCCGTGACGCCGGCTGTGTACGCCGGCTGTTTCATACGCCCTTCGATCTTCAGAGACATAACACCCGCCTCCAGGATATCCGGAAGAATATCCAGAGTGCAGATATCTTTCAGGCTTAATGCACAAAAATCCTTGTCTCCTTTATATTTTCTGTGATCCATGGTTACACTGTAAGGAAGCCTGCATGGCTGTGCACAGCGGCCACGGTTTCCGCTTCTTCCACCGAAAATACTGCTCATCAGACACTGGCCGGAATAGCTGTAACAGAGAGCTCCATGGATAAAAGTCTCTATTTCCAGAGGACTTGCCTTATGCATGGCAGATATCTCTTCCAGGGAAAGCTCTCTGGCCGGAACCACACGCGTTGCTCCCTTTTCCTCCAGAAACCGCATTCCCTCTGGTCCGGTTACTGTCATCTGTGTGCTTGCATGAATATCCAGATCCGGGAAATTCCGGCGTATAAAAGAAAATACTCCCAGATCCTGTACGATCACCGCATCCAGACCTGCCTCATAATACGGAAGCAGATATTCAAACAGCTGATCATCCAGTTCACGGTTCTTCAAAAGTGTATTCACAGTAAGATATAATTTACGGTTATGGATATGTGCGGTCTCAATGGCAGTGATCAGCTCTTCCTGGGTGAAGTTCTGCGCATATGCTCTTGCTCCAAAAGCCGGTCCCCCTACATATACCGCATCAGCCCCGGCACCAATAGCTGCCTCAAAGCTTTCATAAGAACCTGCCGGCGAGAGCAGTTCTGTTATCATATTTTTCAAAGTATTCCCTCATCTCCCATCTGTTAATCAACCCGCTGACCATAAAACAAAAGAGGATTACCGAAGCAATCCCCCATCCTTATTTAAGCAGTTCATCAAGTTCTTTCTCCAGTTCCTTCACCTTACCGTCCAGAAGATTCTTCTGTTCCTGAGCTTCCTGTTCTGCCTTCTTCGCCTCTTCAATCTGCATTTTCAAAGAGATCAGTTCATGTTTCAGATCATACATCTCCTGATCTTTCTGCTGCAGATCCTGTTCAAAAATCTCCGCCTGCTTCTTTGCCTTAAAATAATCATCTGTAATATTCAGACTGAGCAGTGTATGCTTGGTCTCCATGGCCTGTCTGGAGTATCCCGGCATCTGACTCAGCTCACTGATCTTATTATTCATATAGGCTGCAACCTTCTGAAAATATTCCTCGGACTCATACCCGCCCAGAGTAATGATCTTTCCATCGATAACAACCTGTGCTGTATTCTTTACCGCCATTCGTAAAGCCTCCTGAATTTATCTGTTACTGGTAATTTCCTCAATAACATTCCTCTGCATTGCCGGTCTTACAACCCACAATTTCTTTTATTATAACTGATTCCCGCAAAAATGTATAGAAGTTTTTCTATTATTTTGTCGATTACAATATTTTCTTTAAAAATGCAAATGTTTTTCTCAATTATGAGTGTTGGCTTTCATGTGTTCGATCATCTTTTTCCAGGAATCAATACCGCAGGTTCCACTTACCTTTACGCCTGTGTTTTTCTGGAAAACTTTCAGAGATGCTTCTGTATCGTCTCCGAAATGGCCATCCACAGTAACACCAAGTACAGACTGCAGCACGGAAACTGCAACGCCGGAATTCCCTTTCCGGATGATCGGAAGCTGGGTCTCAAATTTTCCTGTCAGAACTACTGCCTTTTCTGAAGTCTGTACAGGATACACTGCTTTTCCGTTCCAGTCATAGATGGTGTAGCCCTGTTTCCACTCTTTCTTTGCATTCTCAAGGCTCTTGTATGCTCCAATCTGGCTCTTGCTGTCAGCCCAGGACTTTCTTGTGCGATAATACTTATCTACCGTTGGCGTGGTGGTCTCAGCTCCGATCAGCTGCTTGAACCGGTTCCAGTCACCTTTTGCACGGATCGCTGACGGGCAGTTCTTTGCGCATACATCATAATGCTGCACAACTCTGTCAGCCGGGATTCCCAGCTGTTTCATAAGCTGTTTGCACAACCGGACTGTATTCTGGAAAGCTTTCTCATAATTATAGCCAGCCTGGACACACATCTCGATTCCTACTGAATTTCTGTTGTTGACAGTACCAAACAGCCGACCGCCGTAGTTAACCCCTACGTGCCATGCGCCACGGTTATACGGAAGCGCCTGATATGCCTCTGTGTCATCCACATATACATGTGCAGAATAGCCTTTAAAGTTTCCATCATGTTGAGCCTTAGCATGTGCTTTCGCATTTGCACCCTTGGCATAGTTATCTGTGTTGTGAATTACGATATATGCCGGTTTATGACCTGCATAGCTGTTGTTGTTACTGATAAGACTTGTGTTGATATTCATGGTTGTACTCTCCTTTTCTGTTTTTGATGTCTTATTTGATGCCTTAATAGATAATATGCCATTCAAAATGCTGATGATCTTCTGACCATAATTCCTGCCGGATACCTGAGCTTTTCCCATAATCTTTAACATATGTTTCCTCCAATAAAAAAAGACGATTACTCGCCTCCTAAAAATACTTGAATTATTTTTTTCGAAATGGTATATTGATAATACAAAGGAACAACCGCCCACAAGGGGTTGAACTCAGTGAATAGCGAAATAGAAATTCCACCCTACACTCAGCCAAAGTTTTGGGGTGGTTTTTCTATGTAGAAAATTACTTACAAAACGTCAAAACGAACGTAAGCAATGCCAGAATGAACATACCAAAAGCCATGAGGTCTTTGAAATCAAAATGATTCTTGTCCATCAGCACCACCTCCATTCTATGTAGAATAGAGGTCAGCCACCCTGCAACACGATTGCTCCGTGTTCTATATTATCATATCGTCCTTTGATGTTCAACGAATTTCACAAAGGGATCACTTGCCCTCTGAATCTTTGTATTTCGTCCTGTCCCAGATACCTTTTACTTTTTCCCAACCGCCGGTCGCAACCAAATACACTACAAACGCCGCAATAATCGATGCGAAAATATAATACCAGGTGACAGCTGTCTTATAATACGTGCACAGGACTGCCAGTGCCACCGGACACAGGATCAGTGATGTGACCAGTGCTACAATACTTGTCGGGATCTTATTAAGTCCCGGGAGCTCTTTGATCACCTGCACAATAATCGATACCAGGAACGCCAGCACCCCGATCAGCGCCAGACCATATGTTACATACTGCATCATTACATTTACATTCATGTTCATTCTCCTTTTCTTTCCAGATCTTCTATTCTATGACATGAGCAAATGATTGTTTCCATGTAGTGTTTCCCTTCTCCGACTGTTGCACCGGCGCAATTACAGTTTAAAGCACATGTTTTGAAATTTCTTATAAGCATCAAAGTATAACTCGTGCTTATCTCCGTTATATGTCAGCTCATAATACATTCCATCCGGCACAGTCGTGCTCAGAAGTGCTTTACTGTTCTGTAATGTCTTACAACTCCATACCACGTACACATACTGTACTGTGATCTGTTTTCCATCGATCTTATCCATGTGTGAATTGGTATATTCAGCTACTTTTACTTTGCAAAGTCTTAAAAATTCTTCATTTCCCATTCCTTACCTCCTACACATGGTCAATTCTCGGAATTCCATACTCAACCGCACGCTCATGTTCGATCTTGCATCCTCTTGCTTTCTGCCAGTCTTTTGCAAAATAGGCGATATCGGCATCAGATAAAAACTCCAGGGACTTTCCAATGAACCACAGAGGTTTTGCTCCTACCGGTGCTGACTGGAAGAAAGAATCAATAACCTCTACAGGTTCTCTCAACAACTCTTCTGCCGCTTTGATTGCCACCTTTCGCTCTGCAAGAATCTCCTCGTCTGCTTTGCCACTCATTGGCTGACTGATAAATAATTTCTTCATTTCTTGTCCTCTCTTTCTTAAAAAAGTGTATAAAAATACCACCTGTCATTTTCTGACTGGTGGATAATTATTGTTTATTTTAAGTCTTGCATTCTTGTGTATATTATCGTAAAATACACATAAGATATCTTAATAAGAACCATTCGCAGTACCCATGATCTTTTAGATCGTACAGCTGAATGGTTCTTATTTTTTATTTCTTTGATAAACACCAATTATTTTTCTATCCTTGTACAATGCGATCTCTTCCAAAAAAGGAGAGATGTGTTGATCTGAACAGATTATTGACCTGCTCCATTATTTCGCCCTCTTTCAGCGGGCAATCCGTTATATCAAAAATAAAGTTTCCTGCCTGGCGCTTTTTCTTTTTTACCGCATTATACAGAACGTTTTTTCACCTGTGCTAATAGTCTTCAATTCAGATTCTCTGGTAACTCAGTTACCGAGTAATTCACTTTTTTTATGACCTTTACTTTGTCGATAAATCAGGACGAGGATATCCAAGATGGGTATATGCCAGCACGGAAGCCATTCTTCCACGTGGAGTTCTGTTAAGGAAACCTGTCTGCAAAAGATAGGGTTCATACACGTCTTCCAGTGTTCCGGAGTCTTCTCCGATCGATGCGGCAAGTGTTTCAAGCCCCACGGGGCCGCCCTGAAAATTCAGGATCAAGGTCTGGAGAATGCGGCGGTCTGTTTTATCAAGGCCATACTGATCTACTTCCAGAAGATCCAATGCGAAGCAGGCAACATCGTAGGTGATCACACCATTATACTTCACCTGGGCGAAATCACGTACTCTCTTCAGAAGACGGTTGGCCAGACGGGGGGTTCCTCTGGAACGCTTGGCGATCTCGGCAGCTCCATTGGGTTCGATTTCCACGCCAAGCACCTGAGCGGAACGTAGAATGATCGTCGTCAGTTCTTTTTTATCATAAAACTCCAGTCTCTGTGTTACGCCAAAACGATCACGAAGCGGCGCGGAAAGAAGACCTGCCCTCGTTGTTGCACCTACCAATGTAAACTTCGGAAGATCCAGACGAATGGAACGGGCGGATGCTCCCTTGCCGATCATGATATCGATAGCAAAATCTTCCATTGCCGGGTAAAGAACCTCTTCTACCTGTCGATTCAGTCTGTGTATCTCATCTACAAACAGCACATCTCCTTCCTGAAGGTTGTTCAGGATCGCAGCCATTTCGCCTGGCTTTTCAATCGCAGGACCTGATGTTACCTTCATATGTGTTCCCATCTCATTGGCAATGATCGCGGAAAGTGTAGTCTTTCCCAGCCCCGGAGGTCCATAAAACAGCACATGATCCAGTGAATCATGACGCTGCTTTGCTGCTTCGATATAAATTTTCAGGGTATCTTTTGTTTTCTGTTGACCAATATACTCATCCAGACTCTGAGGCCTTAAATTTCCCTCCAGGGAAAAATCCTCTTCTGTAACATCTGTTGTAATGATCCTGTTCTCCATTTGCTATGCTCCGTTCTATTTCATTTCAGTGCGAGCATGTTTGCTCTTACTCACGGCGGTGACATGCTCCCACCACTTAAATCTTACGATTTTGAAGTGGGGGCTTCCTGCTC
>NZ_JANFYP010000016.1:0-92532 GCF_024460535.1 Blautia sp. MSK.18.38
ACGTGTGTAGCTACAAGCTCTCCAAGTCTGGATGCTGCTGCGCTTCCGCTCTCTACTGCAGATTTAACTGCTCCTACATCTCCACGAACCATAACTGTTACAAGACCGGAACCGATCTTCTCTGTTCCTACCAGAGCAACGTTAGCTGCTTTACACATCTGGTCAGCTGCCTCGATAGCTGCTGTAAGTCCTCTTGTCTCAACCATTCCTAATGCTTCCTGTGTCATGATCATATCCTCCTTGTGGATTATAAATGCTTTATTTGTTCTGTTTACTTCTGACTATTTTGGTGCAGCAGCTTATTTTTTGCTGCTGTTTTTGCTTTCCAGTGCTTCTTCCGGATTTTCTTGCTGTCTCTTTTTCCATCGGCTTGCACTCAGCTCAACCAGTTTGACGATTTCCTCGTGGGGATTGGCAATTACCGCATAGCTGGCAGGCTTCTTGATAGCCTGCTCTACTGCTGCGTTGACAGCTGCTGTAACTGCTGATACATCGCCTTGTACGATCAGGGTCACCAGTCGTCCGCCCAGCTTACGCTCCCATGACGCCAGCTCAACGTCTGCCGTTTTGCACATGATGTCCAGGGCATTGATCGCCGCAACTACACCAGTGATTTCTATAAATCCATATGATTTTCCCATGAGCGAACTCCTTAACTAATTTCTATTCCTCTCAAAGCCTGAATCAGAGCTTTGGAAGGATTTTCTCTACGTCTGTATGAGGTCTCGGGATCACGTGTGTAGCTACAAGCTCTCCAAGTCTGGATGCTGCTGCGCTTCCGCTCTCTACTGCTGCTTTTACAGCGCCTACGTCTCCACGAACCATAACAGTTACAAGACCAGAACCGATCTTCTCTGTTCCTACCAGAGCAACCTCTGCTGCTTTTGTCATTGCATCTGCTGCCTCGATCGCAGCTGTGAGGCCTCTTGTCTCAACCATTCCTAATGCTTCCTGTGCCATGATTCTATCCTCCTGAATCTTATCTTCGTTACATTTTTATCATATATGATTCCGCCACTTTTGTAAAGTGAACTTCGGAATCCTCTTAATCTTTATCCAGGGCGCTGATTTTCAGCATTTTCTGTGTACCTGGTTCCGGGTTGGGGATTATGTAATGCTGTACCACGCCTGTCATGCTCTCTGCGACTTTCATGCCGGCTTCTACCGCTGCCGTGACATCTGACACGCTTCCGCGGTACTTGATGCAGACAAGAAGCGGTACTGGCAGGCTGTCCGCATTCGCCGGTTTATTCTTATCGAATACCTCCAGGTGGACATTTGCAGCCTTGCACCCGGCGTCAGCTGCCACAAAGGCTGTCGCAAGTCCGAAGACCTCCAGAATTCCTACAGCTTCTGCCATGTTGCTTCTCCTTTCCCGTTAAGGTTATTTGTTAACAATCGCGATCTTAAGACCTGTCATTGCCAGGTTTGTCTCAAGTGCCTCGTTGATCTCCTCAAGCGGGAACTTGTGTGTGATCAGCTCAGACATTGGAAGTCCGATTGCTTTTGCTCTCTTAAGGAAATCAAATGTTGTTGCATAGTCTCTGAGGTTGTATACCCAGGAACCAACAAGGTTGATCTCTTTGGAGCAGAGGTCGAAGTGCGGGTTGATGGTAGCGTCTCCACCGTTGATGAAGAAACCAAGCTCGCAAAGACCGCCGCCGTTGCGGATAAATTTGTAGATGTTGGAGTGTGCATGAGGATTTCCAGTACACTGGAAAGCGAAATCTGCAAGATGTCCGCCCTGAGCCTCTTTAACAGCCTCAGTAAGTGCCTCAATGCCCTTGAAGTTCATGAAGTTAACGGTTGTGTTTGCTCCCATTCTCTTGGCAAACTCAAGACGTTTCTCATTTCCGTCTACTGCACAGATATTATGAACGCCCATTGTATGGAGAACTGCGATGCAGATAAGACCGATCGGTCCGCAACCCTGAACAACAACTCTGCTGTTGAATTTCAGGATTCCTGTTGTTTTTGCTCTCTCTACAGCATGTACAAGTACTGCACATGGCTCGATGAGGATACGGGAATCAAGATCCAGGTCACTTACATTAAAGAATGTAGAACCGAATTTTCCGCCTCTGATGAAGATGTAATCAGCGAACCAGCCGTTGAATTTAACGTCGTCATCCGGAAGAAGTCCATATACGTCAGCGCCGCCTACGTTCTTCTTGTTAAGGTCGAACATTGTGATTTCCGGATCATCTTTGAAGATCATACAGGTAACGATCTTGTCGCCGACTTTAACCGGTTTACCAGCTGTATCAACTTTAACGTTTTTACCCATTTTTACGATCTCACCGGTTCCCTCATGTCCGAGAACTACTGGGATAAGACCAAACGGGTCATTTTTGTACTCATGAGCATCTGTTCCGCAGACGCCGCAGCCCTCAACTTTAACGAGGATGTCGTCGTCACCAACTTCTGGAAGATCATACTCCTGAAGCTCAAAATGTTTCTTCTCTGTCATCATTGCTACTCTTGCTTTTTTCGGAATTGTGTTTCCTGCCGGAGCAGCCGGAGCGCTTGTTGCAGCAGCTGCTGCAGGAGCGTTTCCTGTCATGCCGGAGAGAACCTGTTTAACGATTTCTTCGATATTTACATTGTTCATATCCATTGTTTCTGTTCCTCCTGATTAACGAATGCAAAGGCTGTCTGTCATTACGCAGCGTCTTCTCTTTGTGAATGTGCTTGCGCTTGTAAGTCCCTCACCGGTACGGCTTGCAATGGTGAATGTACAGAAACCTTCTCCGCCAAATCCAAGTGCGGAATAGGACGGGCCGTTCTTTACAAGGATTGCGGTATCAATTGCTTTCGCATATTTTGTAATGTTATCAATATTCTTGGAATGAATATGTGCGGAATGACGGTTGCCATGCTCAAGCCATACAGCCTGCTCTACAGCATCGTCAAAATCCTTAGCTCTTACGATTCCGAGGATTGGCATCATAAGCTCTGTTGTGATGAGCGGATGTTCCTTCGGTCCTTCGAAGATAATGCAGCGGGTATTTGCCGGTGCCTGAACTCCGATCATGGAAAGAAGTGTCTTCGCATCACGTCCTACACATTTACGGTTCAGCTTGCCGCCTGCAAGTACAGTTTCAACAAGCTTATCCTGCTCTTCCTTAGATGCAAGGTAGCAGTCATTTTCTGTAAGCATGTAGTGCATTAACTCATCAACTACGGAAGATACTGCAACAACTTCCTTCTCTGCGATACATGGAAGGTTGTTATCGAATGTACATCCGTTTACGATATCCTGAGCTGCCTTACGGATATCAGCAGTAGCATCAACCAGTGCCGGCGGGTTTCCTGCTCCTGCACCGATTCCTCTCTTACCGGAGGAAAGAACTGCTGTTACAACACCAGGACCTCCTGTTGCTGCGATCAGATGGATATCTTTATGTTTCATCATAATATTGCTTGTCTCAAGAGTTGGTTTCTCAACTGTGACAGCGATATTATCCGGGCCGCCTGATTCCAGGGAAGCCTCATTTAAAAGATTGATTGCGTAAATAGAAGTTTTAACTGCTGCCGGATGTGGGTTGAATACTACTGTATTTCCACCTGCCAGCATACCCATTGTGTTGCAGAGAACTGTTTCACTCGGGTTAGTACATGGTGTGATCGCACCGATAACACCAAACGGTCCCATCTCGATCAGAGTCAGTCCTCTGTCTCCGGACCATGCAGTTGTTGTAATGTCTTCTGTTCCAGGTGTCTTGTCTGCTACCAGGTGATGCTTCAGGATCTTATCTCCTACATTACCCATACCAGTTTCCTCAACACCCATACGTGCCAGTACTTCCGCATTTTCTTTGATCTTCTTGCGGATGCAGGTGATGATCTTTTCTCTCTGGTCCATAGACATTGTCTTAACTACCAGCTGAGCCTTCTTGGCTGCTTCGATAGCATCATTCATATCCTTGAAAACGCCATGTTTTCCGGCCGGAGCATCTGCGATCTGCATTTTTGCCATAACTTCCTGTACAATTTCCTGTACCATATTCTCACTTATTGGCATGAGATGTCCTCCTTAATATTCCGTCAAAAAATTATTTCAGGCCAAGCTGAGCCATAACCTGTTTTGTGATCTGAGCAACAAGCTCTGCATCATTCTTTGCTGCGTCTGCTGCAGGAGCTGCATCTTTATCACAATCACAGTCTTTTCCAACGAAATCATACTGATATCCTGGGAACTGTTTGTAGTCCTCGCTGTGGCATGCACCGCCGCAGTTGTGGCAGTTCTTGCCGTCTTTGTTCAGGCAGAGGCTTGCCGGATGTTTTCCAGGCATACCGAATTTACGACGGATCGCATAGAGCTTCTCGATGTTCTCTTTGTCGAATTCCTTCGGTCCGCCAAGGAGCTTGGTCTGATACAGAAGCTGTGCATAGAACTCTACAGACTCCATCTTCATATATGCAGCGTTAAGGTCTGTGCTCCATGTAAGTGCTCCGTGGTTCTCAAGAAGTACTGCATCGAAGTATGGAAGGTATTTCTCAAGGTTGTCCGGAATCTCCATTGTGGAAGGTGTGCCGTACTCAGCGATCGGAACACATCCAAGAGCGATAACTGCCTCAGGCATGATCGGCTGTGTAAGCGGGATACCTGCGATCGCGAAAGATGTAGCATAGATTGGATGAGCATGTACAACAGATCCTACGTCCGGTCTCTTCTCATATACTCTCATATGCATCTTGATCTCAGATGATGGTTTGAATCCCGGGTTAGCCTGGATCACATTACCCTTGCCATCTACTTTACAGATGAACTCTGGTGTCATGAATCCTTTGGATACACCAGTTGGTGTGCAAAGATATTCATTCTCAGCTATCTTAACAGAAAAGTTTCCGTCGTTAGCTGCAACCATGTTACGGTTGTAGATTCTCTTACCGATGTCACAAAGCTGTTTTTTGATTTCAAACTCGTTTACCATGCTTAATTTCCTCCTTGAGCATTGGATTGCACTATTTTGTTTCTGAGAACATTTTACCCCATACCACAAAATAAGTCAAGGACAATCCGTTGTTTTATGTTGGTTTCTTGTTGTATTTTGTGTTGTTTTTATTGTTTTTTATATTTTCTGTTTGTAAAGGATCTTTTTTCTGTAATCCTGTATCTCTCAGCCGCCGATCTGGCAGTCCAGGCTGCATACCGCATGCACTGCATTCTTTAGCATCTGCATATGTTCTGCTGTAGGCGGAAGGATTCCTTCCATTAAATAGGGTCTGCCAAGTCCTTCATATTTATCCTGCCCCAGTCTGTGGTACGGAAGAAGATGGATCTTGTTTACGCCCGGAAGGGATGCTGCAAATCTTGCGATCGCCTGGATCTCTTCCACCGAATCATTAAATGTGGGGATCACCGGAACGCGGATCACCAGTCTGGTTTTTCCGTAGAGCGCAACCCTTCTTGCATTCTCCAGCATCAGTCCGTTGGCCCGTCCTGTGAATTCTTTATGTTTTTCCTGATCCATATGCTTGATATCCATCAGATATACATCCAGATAGGGAAGTACCTGTTCGATCTTTTCCCATGGGGCACAGGCCATACTTTCTACCGCTGTGTTGATCCCTCTCTCCTTTGCCGCGCGAAGAAGATCTCTGGAAAAGTCCGCCTGACACATACATTCCCCTCCGGAAAGGGTGATCCCGCCTCCGGAACGATAATAATAGGCACGGTCTTTTTCCACCTCTTCGATCATCTCACGAACTGTCACGTCGCGGCCGATCACTTTATCTTCTCCCAGAACCTTCATGTTCTGGATCCGGTATTCCTGTGATTCCGGATTACAGCACCAGCGGCAGCGAAGAACGCAGCCCTTCAGGAACACGATGGTACGGATACCCGGTCCATCGTGTACTGAATATTTCTGAATATCAAAGATCCTGCCCTTTGTATCCAAATAGTCCATTCGTTACTCCTTTAGAAGCCCTGCTCAGTACGTCTGATGATATCGTCCTGCAGAGATCTGGAAAGTGTAGTGAACAATGCGCTGTAGCCTGCAACACGTACAACCAGATGTTTGTACTTCTCCGGATGCTTCTGTGCATCCAGAAGTGTTTCTCTGTCAACAACGTTAAACTGCATATGCATACCCTTCTGATCAAAGTATCCGCGGATCAGTGCTACGAATTTCTCCAGTCCTTCTCTTCCTGCAAGTGCTGACGGATGGAATTTCTGATTAAACAGTGTTCCGTTGGATACGATAAAATGATCCAGGCGGGATACAGAAGTTGCCGCAGCTGTCGGTCCCTTCACATCCTTGCCGGCCGACGGGGAAACGCCATCTGCTACCGGAGTATGTGCGTAACGGCCATCCGGTGTTGCACCGGTCTGTCCGCCAAGCGGAACGTTTGCAGATACAGGATAAAGTCCTGCCTGATAATGTCCGCCTCTTGGGTTCATATATTTCTGAAGCGGTCTTGTGTAAGTATAAGCCACATCCCTTGCAAAGTAGTCCACATCCGGGATATCATTTCCAAACTTCGGAACCTCCTCGATCATCTTGTGGATCTCTTCGAATCTTGCCTTTTTCTCCGGAGATGGCTCTGTTCCGAGAGTTGCTGTCATAACAGCTGTTGCGGTCTGCTCATTTACGCTGATGCCATTCTCCTGAAGCTTCTGCATAACGATGGTGGTGATATCTGCTGCAGACTGTGCATCGATACCCTTGCCATAGTTCCATGCCAGAGCCTCCTTCAGCTCTTCCATGGTCATCTTCTTTTCTTCATATACAAGCTTGCGGATCGCATACAGAGAATCTGCCATGTTTGCAATACCAAATCCCTGAGGACCTGTAAAGTTATAAACAGCTCCGCCTTCCTGAACGGATTTGCCCCGTTTCAGGCAGTCATCCACCATACAGGAAAGGAATGGAAGCGGACATCTCTCCGCATGTGCCACATCAATGGCATTATCAGCATTTACAAGCAGGGAAATGAAATATTCCATCTGTTTCTTATATGCATCATAGAACTCATCGAAGCTCTTCATCTCTGTGACATCGCCGGTCTGGACACTGATCTGTACCCCTTTGTCCATACCATTAGAGAAAACCATCTCCAGCGGACGGCACATGTTAAAGAATGCAGCGTCATGCCAGCCCTCTGTCTTACCTGCCTTCTGCGGTTCTACACAGCCGATGATGTTATATTCTCTGGCATCTGCAAGAGAAAGGCCGCGGTTCTGCAGTGCAGGAATGATAACCTCATCATTGTAATAAGCCGGAAGTCCGATTCCTGTTCTTGTAAGCTCTGCAGCCTTGATCAGGAATTCATGTGGTGATCCGTTCCATACTCTTACAGAAAGAGACGGTGCCGGAAGGTGCACATGCATAGACGCCTGGATGCACATAAAGGAGAGATCATTGGTCACATCCTCGCCATCCTTGTTCTGACCACCTGCGATCAGGTTCTGGAAAAGGCTGTAGCCTGCAAAGCCCTCTGCAGATGCAGCATCACGACATTTATTCAGGTCGTTTAATTTTACCCATATACAGTCCATCAGTTCCTGGGCAAATTCTCTGGTAAGATTGCCTGCTTCCATATCGCTCTTGTAATACGGATACATATACTGGTCAAAACGTCCCGGAGAAATAGAATGTCCGCTGCTTTCCATCTGGATCAGCTGCTGTACAAACCAGAAGGACTGGCACGCCTCATAGAAGTTACGGGCGCCCTTTGCCGGCACGTGTGTACAATTGGATGCGATCTGAAGGAGTTCCTGTTTTCTGGTCGGATCCTGACACTGATATGCCATCTGTTCTGCGAGCTCGGCATAGCGATGTGCATAGTCAATAACTGCCTGACAGCTCATGATAACCGCTTCCAGGAAACGGGATTTCTTTGCGTAATCACCATCTCCTACATTGCACTCATCCAGTTCCTTCTGAGCTTTGGCAATGATCCCTTCATAACCGATCGCCAGAACTTCTTCATATTTAACGGTTACGTGTCCTACACCATTGTAGAAATAGTTTCCGGGTGTAAAAATATTGTGGTCAATGGCAAGAATCGCTTCCGGTGCCATGTAGGAGGTTGCAAGCTCACTGGTAGTCTTGCCTTTCCAGTATTTATGTACCTCACGGAGCTCCGCCTTGGTTTCCTCCGCAATATAAAATGGATCGGCTGTTCTGGTAGCCACTGTATCCAGCTCATCCTCCAGCCACTGGAAAGAATACTCCGGAAACGTCTGACAGCCTCTCGGCGCCAAAGTGCTGCTTCCAACGATCAGCTCCTCATCACGGATGATGATCGGAATGTTGTGCAGGATGTGGGCAAATGCCTTGGCTCTGCGAGTGATGATCGGCTCGTCTTCTGTTGCTTTGTAAGACTCTGTGATCAGTTTTGCTCTGGCAGATTCGATCACCGGCATCTTTGCATAAAGATTATCTACAAGATGTGTGATCCTGTCTGTTTTCGGAACATCTGCTATATGAAATTTCTCCATGATTCTCCTTTCTCATAACCGGTTGTTTCTGGTGATCTGTCTGCCTCTACGCTTCCAGAACCGCTCCTGTCCGGCTATGTGCTCATGTAGTTTTATTATACCTTACCCCCACTTCGATGTCAACGAAATCCAACATGTGTTTCTAGCTGTTTTTGTGGTTTTTATCGGTTGTGCCCTGTTGATTTTATTTGTTTTTTGTATTTTTATGTTTTTCTCTATTGACTTTGTTTTTCTGCTCTGCCATACTTGGATTTATATAGGAATTCCTTTGTTTTTCAGAAAAAATTTATGCAAAGCGGACATTCGTATTCCGCTCTGTCACATGTTCTCAAACAGTAAAAGAGGTGTATTTTTATGTATCTTTCTGATATGCATACCCACTCCATCGCCAGTGGTCACGGCACGGAATGTACCATCACCAACATGGCACGCGCAGCTGCCGAGAAAGGTCTCCGGCTTCTCGGGATCACTGATCACGGTCCCGGCACTCTGGCAGCCGGAACTTCCTCCTATTTCCGCAGCCTTACCTATTCTCCCAAAAAACATTTCGGTGTAGAATTACTCTACGGAATTGAACTGAATATCCTTGACCGCAGCGGAACGGTAGATTTAGATCAGGAATTATTATGTAAACTTGATTACGCCATTGCCAGCATGCATGCCTGGAATTACCGCTGCGGTACCAGAGCCGAAAACACAGAAGCTTTTATCAATGTAATGAAAAACCCCTGTGTAAAGATCCTCGGACATAGTGATAACACTCATTACCCGGTTAATTATGATGCGCTTGCAAGGGCTGCCAGGGAAACCGGCACGATCTTTGAGATCAACGAAGCTTCTCTTGCACCTTATGGCTATCGTGGCGACACAAGAGAAAACTGTTTCGAGATCCTTCGATGCTGCCGCAAATATGATCTACCGCTGCTTCTTTCCAGTGACAGCCATGGCCCGGAGCATATCGGAGATTTTACCTGTGCTGCTGAGTTTGTTCATCAGGCCATGTTTCCGGAACAGCTGATCCTCAACAACCAGATTCCCAGACTCAAGGTTTTTCTCCAAACCAGAGAATGATCTTCTGTATCTTTTCCGACAGATAACAGATATTGTCCCCCAAACAAAACAGGCCAGTTCAAACACAGGAATATACATTTTCCTGTATCTGAACTGGCCTGTTTTTTATTTTTCCCGCTGCTTCCGTACAATTTCCGCAAGCTCGCTATATTTACCTGTAACATATCCGAAATTTTCTCTTCTGTGAGGAAGCTTGCATTCGGTGCAGTCTTTAATCCCGCTTTCCGTAAAGCGGAAATTACCACCACATTTATCTCCCAGTGCATATAAAGGACAATAGCAGAACAGACAATTGAAGTTCTCCGGATCTGCTCCTTTATGGCACGGAAAATACTCACAGTTTTTGTGGCTGAAGTAAGAGTATTCTTTGCCTTCCCAGTATGGTTTCTCCATGGCTCTTTTCTCCTCTCCTGACATAACCACACATAACTTTTTCCTATAAAAAAGAGGTAGCGATGCCACCCCGGGGTAGAAATATAATCCGTTCATGAGTGCGCGGAGGGAACGAATGTATCCGGAGTAGTATCGCCTGCCATTTAATCATGTATAATTCATATGAACAGGCGCATTCCATAAAAAAATGCCTACTCTCGTAAAAAAGTAGACAACGTCCCAGGGGTGCGGAGTCCCTGAAATGGTTGTTACACTTTACACGGAAGTTTAACCTCGCCATAACAAGCAGGTTTCCTGGCTCCGGGATCATGGCTCCTCTCTCCTTCTCATACATACGTACAATGGACTATGAGATTCGCTCCTCCGTTACAGTGACCGGATCGCTCAGGTTTCACACCTGATTCCCTTTTCTGTGGACTTCTGATAATCAATATATAACTGTCAGCTATCCTCAGCACTTGCTATGTTCAATATGGAATTATACTGACATTATAATAACATCCTGTTAATTATATGTCAATACTGTTTTCAATATTTATACATTTTTGAGCATATTTTATTGCTGTTCACTCCGTTCCATGGGTTTTCAATATTTTTTCCGACGTCAAAAACAGCCCGACAAACTGCTGTCGGGCTGCTGTATTTTTATTTTCTGTTGTACGTTTTTATTATACAAGACGTCTTACAGATACAATTGTTCTGTATGTAGCATCATTGCTGATCTTGATCCCGTCCTGAGAGTTCGATGCATGAACGATCTGGCCATTACCCATGTAAATAGCCACGTGTCCGCCATAGCAGATCAGATCTCCCGGCTGTGCATCTGCGTAGGATACTTCTGTACCTGCATTCTGCTGCTCATAGGAGGTTCTCGGAAGGCTGACTCCGAAGTTCGCATAGACACTCTGTACAAATCCGGAGCAGTCTGCACCATTGGTAAGGCTTGTTCCGCCCCATACGTAAGGATTTCCCACAAACTGTGTAGCATAATTCACAACAGAAGATCCGGAACCGCTACTGTAAGAAGAACTGTCACTGTCTGAAGATGTATCCTCTGCATTAGATGTGTCCTCTGCACTTTCTTCAGATGCGTCTGTGCTGTTATCGTAATCTGCGTCTGCATTATCCTCTGTATTCTCAGTATCCTCGGACGCATCATCATTCTCACCATTGTCTGCATCTTCATCCACATCCTCGGTGTCATCTTCTGCAGTATCCTCATCTGCATTCTCGATCACGTCGCCGTCCTCATCGTACTGTCCGTCTTCGCTCTCGTCCGCCTCATCCTGCTGTGCTTCCTGCTCTGCCTGGCGTCTTGCTTCCTCTTCTGCCTCAGCCTGTGCTCTCGCTGCTGCTTCAGCCTCGGCCTGACGTCTTGCCTCTTCCTCTGCTGCAATACGCTCAGCCTCTAATCTCTGAAGCTCTGCAGTCTGCTCTGCAAGAAGGTTGGCATAATCTGTAGCCTGCTGCTGTGCGTAGGCGATCTCATTATCATAATCTGCGGATGTGGCACGCTTCTCATCCAGCTGTGCCTGCAGGTTCTGGGACTCTGCCTCATATTCCTGCTTCATTCCCTCCAGCTCTGCCTTCTCCTGTGTGTACTGTGCCTCCAGGTTTGCCACCTGCTGGATCGTATTGGAATATTTTTCAAGACTCTTACGGTCCTGCTCATAAGTCTTCTGTGTGTACTCTGCTCTTGTAAGAAGGTCAGACAGGTTCTCTGCATTCAGCATCATCTGGAACCATGCATCATCTCCACCCTTCTCATAGAGATACTGGATACGTTTCTTCATTGCCTCATACTGTTTCTGCTTGGCATTTTTGGCCTTCTCAAGGTTGGTCTGTGTAGATGCAATGTCGGCTTCCTTATTGGAGATATCTCCCTCCAGTGTCTGGATCGAAACCATCACGTTTACAAGATTGGCATCAAGAGTTGAAATCTCGCCTTCAATCTGTGACTTCTGTGAGGAAAGCTCATCCAATCTGGAATAAGTCGCATTCAGCTGTTCGTTGGTCGCATCCATCTCCTGCTGAAGTGCTGCCTCATCTTCTCTTGTTGCGCTTACGCTGACTACCTGTGCTCCGCTGATGATGAGCGCCAGTGTCAGACATAATATCCTTTTCTTCATGACTGTTCACCCTCGCAATCTGATTCTAATTTAATACAGCGGATCTGACCATCCGCTTCGTTGGTTTTCTTTGTAATACTTTTGCAATATCTTGTTTCAATCTTTTTATATATTAACACAGTGTTATTTGGATTGCAAGGATTTTCTATTAATTAGTTTAAAACTTTGTAACATTTATTAATGATTTTGACATTAAAAAAGGAGAACCCGGGTTATCTCAGGTTCTCCTCTCACGTTTCTTATTGCTATTTGTTACATATAAATTTCTTTCAGCATATCCTGATCAGAACAGATCTGCAAGGATCTGATTGGCTGTCTTGTTCAGATATCCGTTGGGATCGGAAAGAGTGCTTCTGTTCCATCTGAAGTAAGCACCGTTTCGGATATAGTTACCACTGGATTCATGATAGTCATATTTGCTGACTCCAGGATACCTGGACATGTAAGTTTCTGCCAGCTTGATCGCCTGGCTTCCGTAAGTTCCGCTTGGTGTCGGTGTTCCGGAAATCTGTACGCCGGCATTCGGTGTACAGTGGAGGATCACGACACTCTTATCGGAACACTGTCCGAGAACGATCCAGGTATGTCCGCTGTTGTATCCGATATCCCCAGGATAAAGCTTCCAGTTTGAGCTTGCCAGCTGAGCCTGGGAAACAACGGTACCCATTCCCTTGCCGGAATACAAAGATCCAAGATTTCCGGAAACATCCGTGTACATAGGTCCACCGGATCTGCTCTGCATGATCTGATATACAGACCATCCTACAAAGCCGGAGCAGTCAAGGCCCTTCTGTTCTGTAGCTTCACTGAGATCCATATAATATCTGTAATTATAGGAGCTGGAATTGCTGTCATACCACTGTTTCCATTTTGGACTGATGCCCTTTCTGGTCGCATCCGACCAGTTGTGGCCGCCGCCCCATACGTAAAGAGTCTTTCCTACCGGAAGTAATGCATTGGCAAGGAAATTCTTGATAGTCCTGGAGCTTGTCGCTGTAGTAGTGCTTGGGTTGGTATCCAAGACACCATTGCTGCCAAATGTATACTTCTTGCCATCGATCGTCTTCGTTCCCGTAGCCATGACACCGGTTGACGGATCGAAATAATATTTATATCCTTTTTTGGAATTTGTGACCCAACCGGTAGCCATCACGCCGCTCTTGCTGTAAAAATAATAGGTATCGCTGCCGATCTTCTTGAAGCCCTTATACATAGCTCCCGTGTTTGGATCAAAATAACGCTTCTGCTGTTTCTTATTCGTTGCCCAGCCCTTTGCCATAAAGCATTTGCTGGTAAAATATCTGGTCACATTCTTCTTGTCTGTAAGGAATACACTTCTGGCTGCAGCACCATTGCCTCTGTAAAAATAATATTTCTTATTACTGATCGTGGCCCATTTCGTTGTCATATATCCGCTGGTGGGATTAAAATAGCGGGTATTGTTCTTACTGTCTGTAAGCCAGCCTGTTGCCATATAGCCCTTGGCACCGTTGACATTATAAAAATATCGTTTGCCCTTGGAATCCTTAGCCCAACGCTTCATCTGCACGCCTGTGGATTTATTAAAAAAATATTTCTTCCCGTTCAGTGTAAGCCAGCCTTTTACCTTCTGTCCATTCTGATAATAATAGGACTTTCCTTTTTCTGTTTTAAAGCCGTTTTTGGTCGCAGCCTGTACATCTGTTGCCGTTGTATGTACAGTTGCTCCGGCTGCAAAGAACATCAGAACAAAAAAAAGTCCCCAGAGTTTCCATTTTCTGCTTAATTTTCGCATACATACCTTCCTTTGATAGATAGATCATTGATATTTACTATTTCTTAAGTCCGACTGATCGTAAACGTTACAATTTTGTTACAATTTTACGTCCATATTATATAACATTCTTTACGGTCCGTCAACTCTTTCCTTTTCTTTCAGAAAAATCATCATCCAGGTATTACCAATGTTGATTTTATGCAGAAAAAAGCCCCGAAACATCAGAAATATTCACTGATGCTCCGGGGATATGATCTTTTATGCAGTTTTGCTCCTGTCTGTTACAGATCTGTTACAGATCCTTACAGGAATTTTTTGCGAAGCTCTGCTCCGTCAAGGGCACTTAAATATGCAGGTGCAACATCAAATACAGTCTTGCAGCCCTTCTGTCCTTCCTGGTTCATGCGGTATGCAGCTCTTGCATAGGCAACGATCACAGAAGATGTAAACTCAGGATTGGAATCCAACTTCAGGCTGTACTCGATCACATGGCTGTTCTCATTGTTCCAGCCTGTTTTTCCGCTGCGGATCACAAAACCGCCGTGCGGGATACCGCTGTGGTCACGGTCCAGCTCTTCCTGGGAAATGAAATGTACCGTTGTATCATACTCGTCAAAGTAGTTCGGCATGGTCTTGATCTCTTCCTCGATGCGTGCAAGATCAGCACCTTCCTCAGCAACTACGAAGCACTCTCTTGTATGTTTCTGGCGTGTGGTAAGCTCCGGATTTTCTCCGTTTCTTACTGCCTCAAGTGCAGCTTCTACCGGAATGGTGTACTGCTTTGCATCCTTTACGCCTTTGATGCGGCGGACTGCATCAGAATGTCCCTGGCTGACACCCTTGCCCCAAAATGTGTAGTCGTTTCCATTTGTAAGGATCGCATTTGCATACATACGGTTCAGAGAAAACATTCCTGGATCCCAGCCTACGGAAATGATTCCTACATGTCCACTCTCTGCTGCTGCCTTGTCAACATTTGCAAAATGCTCCGGGATTTTCTTATGTGTATCAAAGCTGTCCACAACATTGAAATATTTTACATACTCCGGTGTCTGAACAGGAAGATCTGTAGCACTTCCTCCACAGATGATCAGGACATCGATCTCATCCTTCAGCTTCTCCGCATCTTTTACAGAATAAACCTTTGCGGTCTCTGTAAGGATCTTTACAGTCTCTGGATCACGTCTGGTAAATACTGCAACCAGCTCTGTATCCGGATTATGCTTGATGGCGCACTCCACGCCGCGTCCCAGGTTTCCGTAACCTAAAATACCAATTCTTATACTCATAACGATTTCCTCCTCTTTTTCTCTGCAGTATGACATTTTCCGGACAGCATTGTGAATTTCTGTCAGAAAAATCCCTCTGCGATCTATATCGCAAAACGGATCTGCAGGATCCGCCTTACAAACATATGGATATTCTGCCTCAGGATATTCCGATTCTCAATTCCGGGATATCGATGACCGCTTTGTTCCTGCATCAGCAGCAGAAAAAGCCGCCCGGCCAGCACATGAAACAGGCCATGGTCCTGCAGCAGGCATCACACATATCCCCTTCTGCAGTCGGCATTCCCCCAAAGGGATCCTGCCGCTGCTGATACCAGCCGCCACCGCCTTCCATTCTCTGGAGCAGCATACGGTACTGCATATTATCCGGTTCCTGACGGACTGCTTCACGGATCTGATCCAGAGCTGTTACATTATTTCCCATTCCCATATTTGCCATAGCAGCCAGGTAATACCATTCCCCATTTTTCTGACCAAGAGAATCCAGTACATTCATAGCTTCCTGAAAATGACCGCTCTGCACATAATTGGAGGCCGCCCTTCTGCGCATACTTTCCTCATCCTGATAGGCACTGGAACCGGCATTTCCGTAATTTCCAAAACCACCGTAATTTCCGTAGCCGCCATAGCCATTCTGGGAACTACTTCCGTACTCACGCTCTTTCATGATCTGCTCGTAAGCCTGCTGCACTTCTTTGAATTTTTCTTCGGCCTGATCCTTATTCGGATTATTGATATTGGCATCCGGGTGATACTTTCGGCTCAGCTTCCGGTATGCCTTTTTTATTTCATCATCAGATGCGTTTCTGGGAACTCCCAGCACGCTGTATGGATCTAACATTTTTTCTCTTTCTCCCGTTCTTCCCTGCGCTTCTGTCCGATCGCCGCAAAGCGGCACCAGACGCCGGAATATAAAATATTTCGAAGGATATCTCCGTATCGGAGGATCGGCAGCTTTTCAAATTCTCTGCAGCATTCTGCAAGCATCATCATAAGAAGCCGACGTACCTCTTCCTCGAACCCTTCTATCTTATATTTTTCAAGGAAAGGATTGTAATTTCCGTTTTCTGCATCTTTTTCCACATCGTCATAAGCATCCAGGATGTAGATAAATTTTCCGAGATAAAATCCCAGACGGCGCAGGGACGATTCCCAGACATCCTTACGGAAGGCCAGAATCTCTTCCATGATACGTCCGGAACATCCGGCTACACGGTCCACATCGGTTTCCCCCTGTTTTTCCAGGGAAGAAAGCTCCTCTAGTGCGTTTCGGATCCTTTGGATCTTCTCCGGATAAGCGGACATATGCATATTTCCGCAATTCTTCAGAATTCCTGCATATGCATAGCGCAGTGGTTTGTGTTCATCCTGCCAGTCATCCATACATTTGTAATAGGTAAGGATCACATTCATATCCGCACAGTACTCAGTTACTGTATTTTTGCGCACCGGCTGGGGCTTCAGCGGATGGACCACACACCTGGAGGTTCCCTTCTTCGTTGGCGGTTCATAAAGAGCGCTTAAAAGAAGGACCACAAATGTCATATCATAAGTCAGTGAGATCTGTCCCGGTATCCCGTATCTCTCCCGCAATTCTCTGCAAAGACCGCAGTAAAAAGAACGGTACACATCAAAATCCTTGAATTTTATTTCCGGTTTATTAACGGTCACATATCCGAACATGTCAGCTCCTTTTTACGAATTTTGTGTGGCATTTCGGACATTCGATCTCGATCTTGCCCTTTCCCTTTGGAATACGTATCTTCTGTCCGCAGCCCGGACAGCTGTAGATGTGATGGGTCTTTCTCTGCTTCATCAGATCCTTTTCTTTATTAAAGCGAAAACGGAACTTTGACGTCATCTGAAGGAATTTCTGATTTTCGGCATAACGCTGCTGGATATTTCTGGAAAAAATACGTATATATGCATATACGATCGCTGCGACCCCGAGAATGTCAAGGGTGCTGCCGACAGTTCTGCTGAATATATTGGCAAACATTGCCAGAATGATCAGAACCAGTGCGACTCCCATGGTGAACCTGGAAAGATCATCCACTCCATAACGTCCCTGCATAAATTTATTAAATTTGTCTCTCATATAATCTGCATCTCCTTTTCACTGCCATACGGCACTGCCCAAAAATTTCCGTAAAAAAATCCGGATGGCAGTTCCTAACGGTCATTGCATACCTGGAAAATGTAGAATTTCAGATAATAGGACTCATCTGCTGACCAGAGGATCGGATGATCCGGTGCCTGTGTACGGTACTCTACCTGGCGCAGTCTCTTATGGACATTCTTCGCTGCCTGACCGATGGTCTGTGTAAACAGCTCATACGTCATAAAATGAGAGCAGGAACAGGTTGCGAGAAATCCGCCGTCCTTTACAAGACGCATTGCACGGAGATTGATCTCACGGTATCCCTTGATGGCATTTTTTACAGAGCTTCTGGATTTCGTAAATGCCGGAGGATCCAGTACCACAACATCAAATTTCTCTCCCTTCTCCTCAAGCTCGGGAAGAAGTTCAAAAACATCCTCACAGAGGAATTTCACTGTTCCGTCCAGGCCGTTCAGACTGGCGTTTCTTCTTGCCTGCAGGACTGCAGTTTCCGACGCATCCACACCAAGAACACTCTGTGCCCCTGCAATTCCCGCATTCAGGGCAAAAGAGCCGGTATGTGTAAAGCAGTCCAGAACCTTCGCCCCCTTGCAGAGCTTCTGGATAGCAAGACGGTTATATTTCTGATCCAGGAAAAATCCGGTCTTCTGCCCGTCCCTGATATCTACTTCATATTTCACACCGTTCTCTTCAATCTGAACAAGTGTCGGAAATTCTTCTCCGATAAATCCCTTGGTAAGTTCCATTCCTTCCTGGCGGCGTACCTTTGCATCACTTCGCTCATAGACTCCACGGATCCGGATCCCATCCTCAGCAAGGACTTCCTTCAGTGCATCTAGGATCGTTTCTTTAAGACGGTCGATTCCCAGTGCAAGAGACTGTACAACAAGCACATCTGAAAACTTATCCACAACAAGACCCGGAAGAAAGTCTGCTTCTCCGAAGATCACACGGCAGCTTCCGGTATCTACTACCTTCTTACGATACTCCCATGCGTCGCGGACACGTTGTTTCAAAAATTCCGGACTGATCTCTGTACGCTCATCTCTGGTAAGCATACGGACTGTGATCTTGGAATTGGTGTTGATAAATCCTCTTCCCATTGGATATCCGTCAAAGTCCCGGACCAGAACGATATCTCCGTTCACAAAGCTTCCCATGATGCTTGCGATCTCATTGTCATATACCCAGAGGCCTCCTGATTTCAGGAATCTGCCTTCGCCTTTTTTTAATGTTACTACTGCCAGGCTCATAAATTCTACCTTTTCCCTTTCTCGTTTCCCTATCACGGTTTGCGATGTATGAGTCCACAAAACCGATTTACGGTCAATTTTATCACAGAAAAATCCATTTTTCCAGTGCTTACACAAATCCTTGTCGTAAATCACAAAATTTTCATGATATCTTTCCGGCACGACAAAAAATACCGCAGCAGAGGTTGTTTTCTCTGCTGCGGTATTTTTTATCTCTTTTTCTGTAAATCTTTTATTCTGCTGCGGATTCCTCAGAAGAGTCCGTGTTCTCGCCGTAAAGACCTGCCAGATATTTCATGGTTTCTTTATAAAGTGTCTGCTTATCTTCCTGGGGAACATCTGCAAGAATAGCTGCTGTCACGTCTGTGGCCTCTGTGTCCTCCTGGGAACTGTCAATACTGAACAGCTTCTTCAGCTTCTGATCCATCATATTCAGCTCTGTACTCTGATATTTTTCTGTACCATCTGCCTCATAGGATTCTGTACCATCCTTCAGGATATCATAATAATCCTTCTCAACAGTTTCTGCCACACTCTTCGCTGTCTGCTCATCCAGTGTTACCGTTGCCACTGCCTCTGTATCCTCCGTTGCAGCGAGAAGGGAATCTGCATCTCCCTCATACTCGCCTTTTACAAAGAGGACAAATTTGTCATAATTGTTCTTTGCTTCTTCGCTGAGCACGGAAGTATCGTTTTCTGCACTGTCTGCCTGGTCTGAGCTGTCTGTACTTTCTGAAGATTCTGTATCTTCTTTTGCCTCCGGGATTCCGGTCTCATTGCTTGTATCCTGAGAATCTGCTCCTGTTTCTTCCTCAAGACCCGGATCCTCTGTGGAGCTCTGGATCACATCGTCACCAAGAATGCTGTCATTTACATTGTTGACGATATCATCAGAAGAATCTGCATCCACATCTACGGTTTCATCACTGCTCTCGCCATCCAGCGTATCATCAGAGGAAGAGGTCTGGCCTGTGGTATTGGCATCTACCTGCTCCAGTGTTTCCTTCACATCATCATAATTGTAATCCTGCTGTGAGATCTGCTTCAGAAGAGACACGATCCTGTCAATATCGTCCTGGCTTACGGAAATATTGTTCTGCTCAGCCACATTGATAACAATATTCTGGATCTCATCTGCATTCTGTACTCCGTTCTGGATCACATCCATCTTGGACTGGTTTACAACTGTTGTCGCCTCATTTTTACCAACCTTATCTGCAAGCTCACCGGTGGTTACGATCTCCTGGTTGGCAAGCTTCGTCTTGGTCTCATCCAACTTCTCTCCACTGGCCTTCTCATATGCCATCTGGATGCCGGTAAGTGCGCCTGTTCCGGATACTTCCATCGGGCAGGCAGCAACTACTTCACAGTTCTTCACACCGGATGTGGAAAGTGTCGTTGCGATCATATTACCTGTCACCCAGTTCAGATTTGCTGTGCGGACCTTGATCCCGCCGGACTGTGTAGGCTTCACATAGGCACAGCTCAAAGTTCTGGAACCGATCTGGGACTGTGGCGCAATATTATCCAGGTGTTTATGCTCATCCTCATTTGTAATGGTCATCACCTGCACCTGATCGGAACTTACATTAAAATATTTCATCATTGTCTGCTTCTGGGCATCCGTAAGATCTGCTCCAAGTGTTACTACCTTCGATGCATCTGCAAATACGGGATTTACACTTCCTGCCACAAGACATGCACTGCAGAGCAGAGCTGCGATCATGTTTCTTTTTTTCATTGATCTTCCCTCCATATATTTTTTCGGATCGATTGTATCTACTTAACTTTTGCGGTGTAAAGCGGACATTCCTCTTCGTTACTTACATCTCCACGAATGCGAGCGCTTCACGATCTGTCGTTCTTGTCATATTATAACACAGCTGCTGAAATATTTGTAATTTATATTATATAAAAAACGCTGCCGGAAATTATATCACTCATTTCTGACAGCGTTTTATTGTTTTTCTCATTTTCCCAGAGAACTTATCTGATCTGGTTTAATTTTCCGGTTTCTTTTGCTTTTTTCAACAATTCCCGGTTTTTTTCATTCATGATACCAAAATCCTTCAGCGGACAGTACACTTTTTCACATTTTCCCAGGAACTCCAGTGCTTCTTCAAAGGCAGACTCCGAAATGCATTCAAAAGGCTTCTCCGTGATCACTTTTGCAGCCAGTTCTTTTGCCACCTGATAATCTGCATCATTGGTATGGAGAACTCCGGTCACAAAAGGAATCCCCTGTCGCTGCAGCTTCCGATATACCGGAATCCCACTTCCATTTCCTCCGATCACAAACACCTCCGGTTTTCCGGCCGGAGGTTCCATTTCCACGCAGCCGAATTCTGCATTATAGCTTCCACGGGTGATGCCATAAAGCTTCCGAATATAATCGGAAGTAAAGATTTCCTCCGGTGCACCATATTTCTCAATGTGATCTCCATGAACACAGATCACCTGGTCAGAAATCTTCTGGGCAAGATCCAGCTCATGAAGGGACATGATCACCGTCATCTGTTTTTCCAATACCATCTTCTTCAAAATGGCAAGAAGCTCCAGCTTATGCCGGATATCCAGGAAGGAGGTCGGTTCATCCAGGATAATGATCTCCGGTTCCTGGCAGATGGCGCGTGCCAGAAGGATACGCTGTCTCTGTCCGTCACTGATAGCTGTAAAATCCCGGTTCTTCAGATCCCAGGCGTGAACCATCTCCATGGCACTTTTAACTTTTTCCTTGTCCTCTGCGGAAAGGATCCCGAGAGTTCCGGTATAGGGATATCGTCCGGTGGATACCACATCCTCACAGGTCATAAGCTCCGGTCGCATGCGCTCGGTAAGTACTACAGCCAGTTTTTTTGACACTTCCCTGTTGGTCATCCGGCTCATCTGTTCCTGTTCCAGATATACCGTTCCGCTGATCAGGGAAAGCTGTCTTGTGATACTCTTCAAAATAGTAGATTTTCCGGCACCGTTGGGACCGATCAGTGTCAGGATCTCTCCTTTATTCAGCTGAATATTGATCTCTTTGATCAGCGGTTTTCCATCATAGCCTACGGTCAGCTGATCTGTATAAAAAAAATATGATTTCATCGTTTATATCCTCTGCTGTCTGCGAATCATGATATAGATAACTACCGGTGCTCCGAAAACTGCTGTCACAGAACTGATGCTCAGCTCCGTCGGTGCAAATACAGTTCTTGCGATCAGGTCACAGAACAGGCAGAACACTGCACCGCCCAGAAAACAGGCCGGGATCACAAGCAGGGGTTTTGCAGTCTTCAGGAGACTTTTTGCAATATGAGGCACAGCGATCCCCACGAAGGAGATCGGCCCTGCAAAAGCGGTCACACAGGCAGAAAGAATACTGGAAAGCAAGATCAGAAGTATCCGGAAAGCCTTGATATTAACTCCCATATTCTGCGCGTAAGTCTCCCCCAGCTGATAGGCGCTGATCGGTTTTGACATAAAAAATACGATCACCATGGTAAGAAGTACCACAGCAGCCATAGTCTGCACATTCCCCCAGGTCATACCGGAAAAGCTTCCCAGTGACCAGTTGTGAAGATTGACTATGTTGGAATCATCTGCAAAGGTCACCACAAAGTCTGTGATGGCCGAACAGATATAGCCGATCATAACACCACTGATGACCAGCATGGACATGTTGTGGACTTTTTTTGCCACAAGGAGCACAAAGCCCATGGAAATCATTGAGCCTGCAAAAGCAGCCAGGATCATGGCACCGGAACCGATGGACACCGATCTGCTTAAAAAAAAGATCATCAGAAGCGCCACGATCAGCTTGGCACCGGAAGAGATCCCCAGTACAAAGGGTCCCGCGATAGGATTGTTAAAAAAGGTCTGCAGCAAAAATCCGGAAACAGAAAGTGCTCCGCCAAGGATGATAACTGCCAGTATCCTGGGAAGACGGATCTCCCAGACGATATTATAAGAAGTTTCATCTCCCTGATGCCGGAATATGATATTCAGGATCTCCTTCACAGAGAGGTGGATACTTCCGGAATTTACATTCCATATAAATAAAAAGATTAAAAGTACCGCAAGGATCACAAAAGAGATCCCGTATCGGACTGCGCGTTTTCTGTCATTCATTTTTCTGGTACACTCCTCTTCTGTTTTGTTATCCTGTCCTTTCGTTTCCTGCTCACAGGTGGAAACCGGCAAAGGAGTTAAAACGAACACTGGAATTTATTTCAGTTTATGCATATAGGTCAGATCATCCAGAGAATCATCATCTGTAGTCAGCATGGTGTGGATATCCTCGATCATGGTTCCAAGTCCGGTAGTTTCCTGGAAGAGATTTTTGCCTGTGCACCAGACATTTCCGTTCTTCACTGCCTTGAAATCTGCAAGAAGCTTACTTTTGGAAAGAAGCTCATCAATGGTCTTAAGTTCCCCGTCAATCGTACTGTTATAGATGATATAGTCTGCATCCTTCGCCTTGGCATAAAACTCTTCCATCTGCATATTCATGGTGGAAAGAGCATTGTCATTTACTCCCGTATCCTCCGGAACATAATTTCCTCCTGCGAGAGAGATCATTTCTGAAACATAGTCGCCGCTTTTTCTTATATTTACCGCACCTACGGAGTTGATATAAAAGAACGCTACGGTCTTGTCTGTTTTATCTGCTGTGAGAACCTTATCCAGCTTGTCCGTCTGCTCTTTGAAAACCTTTTCTGCCACATCTTCTTTTCCCAGAAGAACTGCGTAAAGCTTCATCCATTCGGTTCTTCCAAGAGGGTGACTCTCATAACTGGAACGCTCTACCATTACAGGGATCCCGAACTGCTCCAGCTTCTCCTGTACCTCCGGATTGTGATGGATCATGGTGGATTCAATGGCAAGGTCACAGCCATCGTTCAGGATCAGCTCGTAATCCGGAGCACTGTACTTGCCGGCATAGATCATCTTTTTCTGTTCCATAGCGTCCTTTGCTTCCTGGATATACCATCCGTCTTCCTTGGTTCCGGAAAGCTTGATGCTGTCAATCCCGTCGATAGCGCGGAAAAGATCCATGGCCGAGGTTGCTACCAGATAGATATTGTTTATGGGCTGCTGCAGAACCGCAATGTCAGGATCCAGCCCCTCCGGTGCTTTCTTGCCTTCGGGAACTACAAGAAACTGTCCTTCCTGATCAATGGTGAGCAGCGCATAGCCATCGTTGTAGTAATCCACATTAAATTCCTTTGCGTAGGAAAGCTCCATACTGTGATCAAAGGTAAGGCCTGGAATATCCGCAGGCTTATGTTCTGTCTCTGCTGCCTGCACTGCAAAAGCACACCCCAGGATCAGGGTCAGCGTCAGAAATATGTATGAAATTATTTTTTTCATTTTTCTTCCTTTTTCATGCTTGAAGAATCAAAATTCAGGGTATACTCAATCTCGTGAGGAGTACTCATGGCTACAGTATCTGCAGTCACTTCCATTTCTGCGTCAAAGACTGTGACCGGGATCTCAAATGTGGAGTTTCCGTCTTTGTTCACCGGCTCATATTTTTCGCCGTCCACGATCATGTAATCATAATTCGGACTGCTCCAGATGATGGTTGCCGTAGCTTCTTTGTCCTTGATCTCTACTTTAGCTGGAGATTCTACAGATGCTCTTCCTGATCCGCCTGTAAGGGTTACATCCGTCTCATAGGTTCCGTCCTCCAGCTTCAGTTCTTCCGGTTTTTTCCCTTCGGATTTTTTGTCGTCAGAGGTTTTTACAGGATTCTTTACGCTGACTTTATGGTCGTACCATTTGCCTTTTTCTCCCAGGATCGCCACGTTAAATTCCTCACCAATGGCCGGTACCGGGATATCAAATCCGTAAACCTCCTCTGTATAACCATCGCTGTACTTCACTGTATCTGTGGTCGGCTCAATGATCTCTGCTCCGTCCTTCTGGGCATCCTCGGCAGTTCCCGCAAACAGGTTAACGATCTTCTTGGAAACCAGACTTACGTGGATGGTCATTTTACCATCTTTGACCGTGAGCTCTCCTTTATTGTCATTGGCCTCATTTACATGAAACATGCTGCTGTCTGTATCAAACTCTGCTGTATAAACGCCATCTTCCAGGGTATCTGCTTTGGCTGCATCTGTATCCTTTTCTTCGGAAGCTTCTGCTTCCTCACCGGACTCTGTTTTTGTTTCATCTGTTTTTGCCATCGCAGGCACAGAGCCCAGCACCAGGACTGATGCACTTGCCATTGCAAGAATTAAGTTTACATAGCGTTTTTTCATGATAATCTTCTCCCTTCCATAGATACAGCAATCTGCCCGGAAAACAGTCTTCCTGATCTTTCCGGGCAGTTACATTGATTTCTTATAGGTATCTGAACTCACTCAGATATTTTTATATTTATTATTCTGCGGACTCCTCAGCAGAATCAGCCTCTGTATCTGCTGCTGCATCAGAATCTGCGGACTCCTCAGTGCTTCCCAGAGAATCGATGGCTGCCTTTGTATGCTCTACATAAAGCTTCTCAACTGCTTCGATTCTTCCAAGACCCTCGATCTGGCAGTCAACCTTATCGAAGTTTCCGGATGCTACAAACTGGCTCTTCCAGGAATCCTCCTCATCACCGGCCATATCGTTATTTGCATGGTCTCCGGCAACAACCATCAGCGGACGAAGAACAACGTTCTTGTATCCTGCTTCTTTTACCTTCTCGATAACCTTGTCGCAGGCTGTATCTTCCGGCTTACCCTCTACAGTACCGATGAATGCGTTCTTCAATCCAAGGTTTTCCATCTGTGTCTGCATCTGATCGTATGTAACGTTAGCTGTATGAGATGTTCCATGTCCCATGAATACGAATGCTGTGCCAGCCTCAGCTGCTGCATCCATGCTGTCAAATCCGGCCTCTTTGCAAGCCGTATCTGTGATTGCCTGAGCAACGGCTTTCTTGTCATCATTGATCACAGTTGCATCGTCTCCAACCTCACCGAGCATTGGCTCTGCGATAGCTACAGACTCGAATTTATCTTTATAGCCATTGATCGCTTCTGTCATCTCATCGTACTCAGCACCATGCATCAGATGGGTAGGCTGTACAACCAGATTCTTAACACCATTCTCTACTGCACGGTCAAGAGCCTGCTGCATGTTATCGATCACTTCATCATCTCTTGCCTCTACATGGTTGATGATGATCTGTGCTGTAAATGCTCTTCTTACAGACCAGTCCGGATAAGCTTCTGCAAGAGCATCCTCGATTCCCTTGACATCCTCTGCACGGCTGTCATTGAAGGAAGTACCAAAGCTTACAACAAGAAGTTCATTCTCACCGATCTCATCCTGGTTACGCGGATCGTCCTTGGAAGCATCTCCTGTGTCACGTCCAAAATAATCCGGATCTGCATTCTCACCCTCTACCAGTTCTTTCTGAGCATCTGTCAGAGCATCCCATGCTTCTTTGGCTGCCTTGCAGTCCTCATCTGTTGTGTCGTTTCTTTCCTGTACATAGATCTTGTCGATCAGAGCTGCTACATTATCTGCTGCTTCCTGATCTGCATCAGAAGCCTCTGTGGTATCAGCTGCCTCAGCGTTCTCTTCTGTAGCAGAATCCTCTGCTGCCATTGCTGTTGTAGCCGCACCCATAGAGCATGTCATGGAAACTGCGAGCATCAGAGCTAACATTGTTTTTCTTTTCATTTCTCATTGTCCTCTTTTCATGTATTTCCAGAATACTGATATGTACAAAAAAGCAGCAGCTCTCTGCGGCCGCCTGCTCACACATGATTCTCTGCGCAATACAAATACATAAAAAGAAGTTCTGTATTGTTATGGAGAATACCGATTCGTAAACCGCGAATCCCTGAATCTCACAATAAGGCAGTTCTCCTGACTTGGTTCCACGCTGCTTTCCCTTCCCGGTCTCCCAGTGGTTATAAAAGCAGCTCCCCTTTCACAGTGACGGTATCGTTCCGGATTCTCACCGGATTCTCTTTTGCACATCCGACTGGATGCAACCTTATCATTATAACATTTGCACATATTTTCTTTTACCTGGTTATCTAACTTTTACCACAAACTCATAAATTTGTCAAGATTGATGTCAGACGATTCACGATTTTCTGTGATCTTCACTCACAAAAAATACCTCGCGAATTATTACCAGTGAACAGTAACCGGTTTTCTCCCTGTATCTGTCAGTTATTATCAGAATACTTTCTCCAATATTCATGCATATCCTGCATAAAAAACAGCCCCTTTCTGTCATCACCCTGATATCAGAAATGGACTGTCTTACATCAGATATTCGCAATCCGCTTCGCTACTTGCTCATAACAGATAAACTGCTCTGCAGTTTATCTGTTAAAATACTCCTGCTCCAGGTATCTGGCTACGTAGATTCCGCTGGCAGATGCATGGGACAGAGAATGGGTCACGCCGCTACAGTCTCCGATAACAAAGAGACCCTTGTGGCAGGTTTCCAGATTTTCGTCGATCTCGACCTCCATGTTGTAGAATTTAACCTCAACGCCATAAAGCAAAGTATCATCATCTGCGGTTCCCGGTGCGATCTTATCCAGAGCATAGATCATCTCGATGATGCCATCCAGGATACGTTTCGGCATAACAAGACTTAAATCTCCCGGTGTCGCAGAAAGTGTAGGTGTTACGAAACTTTCCTCAATACGGGCTTTTGTGCTTCGTCTTCCGCGGATCAGATCTCCAAACCGCTGTACCATAACACCACCGCCAAGCATATTGGAAAGTCTTGCAATGCTCTCACCGTATCCGTTGCTGTCATGGAACGGCTCTGAGAAATGCTTGGATACCAGAAGGGCAAAGTTTGTATTGTTGGTATGCTTTGCCGGATCTTCGTAGCTGTGACCGTTTACTGTGATGATACCGTTGGTATTTTCATTCACGACAACACCTCGCGGGTTCATGCAGAAGGTACGGACCATATCCTCAAACTTCTCAGTTCTGTAAACGATCTTGCTCTCATAAAGCTCATCTGTCAGACGGCTGAAAACCTCTGCCGGAAGCTCCACACGGACTCCGATGTCCACACGGTTGGAAAGAGTCGGGATCTTAAGCTCTGTACATACCGTCTCCATCCATTTACTTCCGCTTCGTCCTGCGGAGATGATACAGTAAGTTCCCTCGTAACGCTCATCTCCTACAAAAACTGCATAACCGTCTTCAGTTTTTTCTACTTTGTCAACAGATGCGTCAAAATAGAAGTCCACATGGTCTTTCATTTTTTCATAGAGGTTCTGAAGTACCACATAGTTGATATCTGTTCCCAGGTGACGGACAGATGCATCCAAAAGATGCAGGCCGTTCTGAAGGCAGAGCTTACGGATCTCGCTGTTTGTGGTAGAATAAAGCCTGGTTCCTTCACCGCCATGCATCAGGTTCAGTTTATCTACATATTCCATCAGCTCTGTGGCTGTATCCTTGCCGATATGCTGGTACAGAGTTCCGCCAAACTGATTGGTGATATTATATTTTCCGTCGGAGAAAGCGCCTGCACCGCCAAATCCCTTCATGATCGCACAGGTTTTGCAGTGGATACAGGATTTTACTTTCTTTCCGTCGATGGGACATTTTCTTTTTTCCAGAGGATGACCGGCTTCAAAAACCGCGATCTTTTTCTCCGGATCATTATTCATCAGTTCATAGGCCGCAAAGATTCCACCGGGACCTGCTCCTACGATCAGTACATCATATTTCATAAATAAAAACTCCTTATCTTGTATTGCACATTTTCAGTATTATGTTTTTGCACAAACCCTGTTTATTTTACAACAAACGTGTTCAAAAGTCACCGGTTTTTTCGGTTTTTGAAAAAAACTCAATCCTTCCGGAACCTTCCGATCTTAAGCTTTTTTCCATCTGTTTCCACGGTAATAGCACCGTTTTTCATGGTGTATTCCACCTGACTTCCGGCCTCTTTAAGCCGTTCTACGGTTTCCGGTGACGGATGTCCGTAGGTGTTGGTGGAAGAACAGGAAATGATCGCCACTTCCGGCTTTATTTTCTCAAGAAATGCTTCTGTGGTAGAATAACGGGAACCGTGATGTCCCACCTTCAGACAATCAACATCCTCAAGCCCTCCGGCTGCCAGAAGCTTTTTCTCCGTATCTGCACCGATATCTCCGGTAAAAAGCATCTGAAAATCTCCAAAAGACAACTCCATCACCATAGCTTCCTCATTCACATCTTTTCCTGTGGCATTTTTCTCCGGCCACAGAACAGAAAAAGATACTTTGCCGCAAGGCAATTCATCCCCTTTTCCTGCTGTCATGACCTTAACTCCGGCTGTTTTTGCTGCCTCTGCAAGCTCCCTCCACGCATCTGGTCTTTCCGCCCAGGCAGGCAGGATCAGATATCCGGCCCGGATGGTTGTAAGACCTTTTCCCATATATTCCAGAAGCTCCTTCACACCGTTGATATGATCCTGATCTGTATGGGAAATAAAAATCCCATCCAGCCAGGAAATCCCCTGACTTTTCAATGCCGGCAAAAGGCAGTATCTTCCAAGATCCGACTGGCTGCTGCTTCCTCCGTCGATCAAAAAATGGTGATCCTCCGGGGTCTCCACAAGAATACCGTCACCCTGTCCTACATCCAGGCAGATCACCTTCAGACTTCCTGCTGGATGATATCCCAGTATCAGGATTCCGACTGCCAGAAAAATACCGGCTGTTATCCGGATAGCATATAGCTTCCAACAACCTGCTTCCGCCCGCTCCTCTGCTAGCTCCGATTCCTCACTGACTGCTTTTTTCTTCCGGAGCTGTTCTTTTATATACTGTCCCATAAACAGGACTATGATCAAAAAGCCATAATATACCACGATCTGCCATATTTCCGGCTCCCCTCCGATCCAGGTACTCCATCCTGATCTTCCTGCCAGACTGCAGAGATATTCATAAAAAAGCAGCAGTACCCTTGCCGGCAGGATTACCAGTTTTGCCGCAGGAATACTGAGAATTCCCAGCAGCAGCGCCGCCATTCCTCCAGTCAGCACTACCCCCACACTTGGAAGCACCAACAGATTCAGGATAAATCCGGCAATAGAGACTTCTCCGAAAAACTTCAACATCACCGGCAGAGTCACAAGCTGAAGAGCTATAGGACTTACCAGTGCCTTTGTCCATTTTTTCTCCGCTCCTGCAAGGGCACAGATCTTTTCCGCAGCGAGCCCCATTCCCAGAACACAGCCAAAGGACAGAAGAAATCCGCTGTCCAAGAGATAGGCCGGAGATTCCACAAGGATCATCATGGCAGTTACGGAAAGAGCACTCATCATATCATAGATCCGTCCGGTGATCCTGGCTCCCATGGCGATCAAAAACATAGTTACTGCACGCATGGTGGAAACACTCCCTCCGGTCATGATCCCATACTGTAGCATCACTCCCAGAGAAAAAATCCCGGCAGGCCAGATCCCCAGTCCCATCTTCTTTAGAAGGTTGTAAAGCCCCATTCCCAGAATACTGATATGAAGTCCGCTGATGGCAAGGATATGTATGATTCCGGCCAGCTGATAGCGCATCTGTGTTTCCGGATCCAGTTCCTGTTTGTCTCCAAGCGTTATGGCACAAAAAACAGGCGCATCTTTTCCTGCAGTTTCCTTCAGGATCTGTCTGCAGCTTTCTTTTATCTCCAAAAGGAGCTGCCTGTAGCCGGAATACACTGCTGTTTTCTTTTGGAGCACAGCGTTCTTCATAAAATAATAAATATGACGACAGGCATAAAAGTGTTGGCTGTCAAAGCCCCCCGGATTCGCAGGACCTTCCACTCTTTTCAGCGTTCCCTTGACCAGGATCCGCATTCCCGGTTTCAGATCTTCTTCTTTTTTGAGAAATATTCTTACATTTTCAATTGGAAATTTTTTTGACTGATGGATAAGATATGTTTTTTTCAGATAAACAGACTGGGAAAATTCTGTGTTTTCATACTGTTCCACCTCCCCGCAGATCATGGAACCAGGGTGCGCTTCGATCTGCTCCTGCACATTTAACGGAAGGGGATTCCCCCTGATCAGAGGAATCCCCATAAGCTCCAGTGCGCCAAGACTCAGCACCATAAGAAAACACAAAAGACACATCGGCCTTTTCGCCATAAATGTTCTCCCGTTTTCTGATATTTTGAAATGTTTTATTTTTTCTATTCTTTTTTAGCCTTTGTGTGTGCCAGCAGGCTGTCGTTCCATTCATAGAACTTATAAAGCTGCATATTCTGGCCAAAGGTCACTTCCTTGTTTCCTTCGATGGAAATCTCAACTTTGTCCACATCCGTTGCCGCGATCAGCGTATTTACCACCGAATACACGGCAATCTGTTCCGAAACATCCAGCGCATAATCCTGAAATACGGAATTATAATCCACATAGCAGATTCCGTTTGCTCTCGTCAGGGAAAGTACCTCTGAATTCTCCGGTATTGTAGGATAATGTCCTTTTTCCAGCGGACCTCTTGCAAGCTGCTCCAAAACCACCGTAGCCTTCGGAAGATTTCGTCTGTAGCGGACACTTCTCTGTTCCGCTACCAGTTTATCTCCGTTTTTATTTGTGAAATACAGAGTAAAGGTGTCATAGCTGTACACATCCCCATCGGACCCGGAAAACTCCACAAAGGTGTCGTTGTTCATGGCTCCCACTTCTTCACCCCTGGTATCTGTCAGCGGCTTTTTACCCACATAGATCTCCACAGAATCCACTCCTGGAACCTGTAAAAAGATCTTCACTATACCTGCCCGCACCAGAAGTTCCCTGGTACGTGACATTTTATCATAGGCCTCATTGAATTCTACGTTCAGGACTCCATCCTGTATAGAATAAGAAGAAATCTTTACCCCATCCGGAAAAAGTGAGATTCCGTCTTCCCGGGTCTCACGGTTATTCAAACTCTCGGAAAAATTGCGCAGCATCACTTCTGTTGTTTCCTTCTCCGGAGTATATTTTTCTTCTTTCAGTCTCGTTTCATCGCTGTTGATATAATAAAATCTATACTGCTGTTCTTCGTTTTTATTTCTTCCCGACAAACCTATGAAAGCAACCAGACCAAAAAGGATGCAGGCAGCGGCCACACAGATGATCAAAATCGTTTTTTTCATGCTGTACCTCCTAGGACGGGATATAGGACAGCGGAATCTTCACGGTAAATGTGGTTCCCTCGCCCTCTTTGCTGGATACCTTGATGATCCCATGATGCATGGCTATAGAACTTCTTGTAATAGCAAGTCCAAGACCGGTTCCGCCGATCTCTCTGGAATGGGATTTATCCACACGATAAAAACGCTCAAAGATCCGTTCAATGGAATCTTCCGGTATTCCCAGGCCGGAATCTGCAACCGTCACATAGAAATCCTTATGATCCGCATCCAGTGTTACGCGGACCCATCCCTCATCTACATTGTATTTGATACCATTTTCGACCAGGTTACTGATGGCAAGGGTAAATTTCACCTCATCCACATCTGCGGTTACCGGTCGGAACGAATCCAGGATCAGGTCAATCCTTCTCTGATCTGCAATAGGACGGAGACGCTTCAGGATATTCTCCAGCAGCTCATTGATATTCATATTACTGATATTCATATCTGCTGCTTTTTTGTCCATTTTTACCAGGGAGAGCAGATCGGTGATGATCTTGTTCTCTCTGTCAATCTCTTCTGTGATATCAGAAAGAAATTCCTGATACAGTTCCTCCGGAACCCCCTGCTGTCCTACCAGCGAATCCGCCAGAACCTTCATTGAAGTCATAGGTGTCTTCAGCTCATGAGACACATTGGATACAAACTCCTGTCTGGATTCATCCAACGTCTTCATTCTGGAAAGCATCTTGTTAAATGCATCTGTGATCAAAGCTGTCTCTGTATAATCCGGTACCGAGATCTCCTCATTCTGATATCCGTCTGTAAGGTCCTCGATTGCTTTCGTTACCCTGGCAAATGGCTTCACCAGGATCGTGGAAAGAATATACCCAAGAAAAATGGCCAGCACTACAATGATACCGATGATCAGAATCCCTTTCTGCTCCAGTTCATGGATAGTTGCTGTCACCTCACTGGAAGATGCCATGATCATCATGGCACCCTGCACCTGTTTTACATCCGGACTTTTTACCGGAACTGCCAGGATCAGCTTCTGGCTGTCAGAGTCATATTGGTAGGCATCTTCTCCTTTAAAACAGTTCAATACTTTCTGGGAAACCAGAGTCCTGCCCTCATCCACGCCATAGGTATCCTTGATGATCCTGAAATCCCTGTCTACAATGAGAATCCTGCCACCATAGCTGTTGGACAGTAATTCCAGCTTGCTGTTCACCGTCTGAGAGCTGGTGTCATTCAGATAATTCTCCTTGATCAGCAGGTCGCACATGATGTCACAGATGTTCTCCATGCTCTGCACACGGTTGGCAATGGCACGATCTTCATAGTTGGCAATGACCATTTCCGTTACGATGACACTCGGTACGATTCCCAGTATGATCAGGATGATCAGAATACGAAAGCGGAGACTTTTGAAAAATTTGCCGTTCTTTTTGAACTTCACAGGTTATGCCTGGAAATAGTAGCCCACACCCCATTTGGTGTGTACATATTTCGGCTCACTGGGATTGGCCTCGATCTTTTCTCTCAGGCGGCGGATATGTACATCTACGGTACGGACATCTCCCGGATATTCATAGCCCCATACGATATTCAGAAGATTTTCTCTGCTGTATACCTTGTTCGGATTGAATACCAGCAGCTCCAGCACATCAAATTCCTTGGCTGTGAGGTTGATCTCTTTTCCGGAGATAAATACGCGGCGTCCTTCGCAGTCCAGCTTCAGTTCTCCGACTTCCACAGTCTTGGCCTTCTCCTGCTTGTCCTGTTTGCTGCCTGCACGGCGGATGATCGCCTTGATGCGGGCTTTGACTTCCAGGATATTGAAAGGCTTGGTGACATAATCATCAGCTCCGTATTCCAGACCCAGGATCTTATCCATATCTTCTCCTTTTGCTGTAAGCATGATGATCGGAACATTGGAAAATTCACGGATCTGCTGGCATACCTCAAGACCGTCCATTTTTGGAAGCATCAGGTCAAGAAGGATGATATCGTACTCTCCTGCTTTTGCTTTTTCCAGTGCTTCCTCTCCGTCATAGGCACAGTCCACTTCCATTCCGTCCTGCTCCAGACTGAAGCGAAGTCCCTTGACAATCAGTTTCTCATCATCTACTACCAATACTTTCCTGCTCATTTAGCGCTCCTTACTTTATTGCTATTTTATCCTTTATCTTCTCATAGGTTCCTTCTTTGATGCCTGGTACATTCATGATATCCTCTGCTGAAGTAAAGGGACCGTTCTCTTCCCTGTAAGCGATGATCGCCAGGGCCTTGGACTCCCCTACACCTGTGAGAGTAGTAAGCTGGGATACATCAGCGGTGTTCAGATTGATCTTCTGCTCTGTGGAAGATGCAGTCTCGGCTTCACCGGAATCCTCTCCGGCGGATTTCTGTCCGCTCGCCGTTTCGGTACTGTTTTCTGCTGTGACTTCCGATCCATCCTGGGTAGCTGCGATCCGCTGGCTGTCCACCTCCGCCTGGGTAGGCACATAAACCTGCTGTCCATCGGAAAGTCCCTTAGCACGGTTGAGATAGCTTGCCGCAGCTTCCGGAAGATATCCTCCGGCCTGCTCGATAGCCTGAAAAACACGGCTGCCATATGGAAGCTCATAGACTCCCGGGCTGGTCACTGCTCCACATATATCTACATAAATGGTCTGAGGGGTGTCTGAGATATCCGGCAGCTGTTTTTCAACCTCCGGAGCCGGTTCCTCCGCAGACTCATTCTGTTTCTTCTGTGATATATCTGCCGCAGCCACTGCGGATTCCTTCCCGGATACTTCACTTTCCGTATCCTTCGGTTCTTCCTGCTCTGCATCCATTCCGGATGCTTCCGTACTTTCTTCCTGCACCAGTTCTTTCTCCAGAAATTCTGTTCCGTCATCCTTACAGCCTGTCAGCCCTGCCAGGATCTGTAACAAAAATATGGAAAAAACAAGCCGAACACTTCTGATATGTGATCTTATTTTCATAGGTAGGCGGTTCACTCCTTTCCGCCGATGTGGCGGCAGGTGCCCCGTTACTCATGCAAAACCATACCTTATTTTAACGAAGTATTACAAATATTACAATACTTTTATTTCTATTTCCATTTGAAAATAACCACACCTGCAATACAGATCAGCATTCCCAACAGCTTTCTCCACTGAAAATCTGCTCTTTCCACACCGAAAATCCCCAGCAATTCTATAAGATAAGCCACCGCAAGCTGAGAAATGACAATAAGCATAACCGCCCGCGCAGGCCCCAGACTTCCCATACTCCGGATCACTGTGATAGTGATAAATGCACCGATCACTCCTCCGAGTAAATTATATTTAGCCTCTACCTGCCACAGCATGCCGATACTTTCTCTGCCTGTGAAAAACCATGCTGCCACACAGACCAGAAATGCAGAAAACTGTACCCAGCCGGTTGAAACCCACAGACTGGTCTGTTTTGTTACATTTGTGTTAAATACCCCTTGAATACTCATCAGTGCACCTGAGATCAGTGCTGACAAAAATCCCCACATAAAAATCCCTCCATATATACTCCATTTCCGGTATTACCGCCGGAAAAAGGCGCTGCATATTTCTGCAACGCCTTTACGGTTTCTTATAGTTTATGTTGTTTTTCTGAAATTATTCCGGAAAATATTTTCTGAGATATATCCTTCCGGAAAACGCAATATGCGGCATCTCATAAAAAATGGCTGTTTTCGGACAGATCGGACGATAGAGTGGGTCTGCCACAATGATCCTGGCTGTTTTCAGCTTTTCTTCCATGGCTTCCTCGCCACAGATGGCTTCATCTCCCTTGCGCAAAAGTCCCTCTGTGATCTCCAGCGGACAGAGCAGCTGAACCTTTTTTCCGTATTTCTGCTCTATGACTGCTGCCAGGGAGCCCATGGTAACCGGTTCTCCGATGATGGTAATGTCCGGTACGGAAAAAAATACCTCATCTTTGTCAGGCATTTCCCTGCTTTCTCCTGAAGGGTCAGATACTGCTGACAGACTGTTCCTTCCCTGAAAATAGATTACCTGCTCCGGAGTTACTTTCCACAGTTCCTCCTGTTTCCCTAAGATCTGCCCTCCGCTTTCCTCTGCGGAGTCATCCATTTTATTTACCCACTCTCCACAGGATCTATCCGCGATCCGCTCAAGTGCATCTGAAATCTGTCCCTCATAGCCTTCCACAGGAGTCCCCACGAGAAATGGCGTACCGAATTTTTCTTTCAGCACATTGGCCGCCGGGATTCCCACAGAGGATACCACAAGGTTTACCGCTGCTTCACCGGCACGGGACAAAGCTTCCAGCGTATCCCCCATAGCCCAGGTGGAAATTATCTCCCAGCCATAGTTTTTCAGACGTTTTTTCATGGCATCTACTGCAGACTGCGGGCCAAGATCAAGGGGTGTTGCTCCAAGAAGATTTAATTTCCTGCTTCTCTTCTCTGTAGATCTTTCCGCAGATCCCGTCGGTACTTCTGAACACCTTCCTGTTTTCTCTGCTGCTCCTGTGAAATGTCCTGCGATTTCCGCCAGTGCCAGCCCTGCTCCGTATACATAGTCGTGCATTCCGCTGGTCGGAACCGAAAATACCGGAATTTCGGTCCTTGCTGTAAGTGCACGGGCCAGTCCCTGAAAATCTGTTCCGTTCATAAAGGGGATCGGTGAACTTGCAAGTGCAATAAATTTCGGTTTCAGCTCCTTTGCCGCCTCTTCGATATCTTGAAGAAATTTCTCATCATTTCCCATAATGGCATCGATATCCGTAAGACCTGAGATAAAGATCAGACTGTCCTGGTCGTACCACCGGATCTCATCATGGGTATTATAGGTAGAATTACAGCCGGAGGGATCATGCATCACTGTCATTCCTCCAAGCTCATACAACGCGGAGCAGACACCAGACACGTCTGCCGTGTAGATTGGTATGATCCGATATGCCTGTCTCATATGCAGCTTTCGCACCCCCATCCCTTTCGAACGATCAGATCCTCCGGAGCTTTTTCCTCATTAAATGCCTCCAGCATCAGCTGTGCAGTACGTCTGATCCCGTCAAAGCCCCAAAGCCCGCCACCCTGTACCATATTGACAAAATTCCGGCTTCCGGTAAACCAGGCTGCTTTTTGTCCGACGGCAAGGATTTTTCCGGAATGCTGCCGTGGCCGCACTCTCATCTCCGGGCGGACAGTCGAAATCAACATGAGTTCCGGGTAATTCTCCTTCAGCCAGAAAAATACTTCTTTTTCTTCCGGGCTGATACTGTCCAGAAAAACGGACTGTACCTGAAATCCATGCGTAAGGAGAAGCTTTGCAAGTCCCAGAGGTCTTGGATGAAAAAGATAATCCACAGCTACGGGAGTGTCACCGATGATCTGGTGTGCATGGAAAAGAGCTTCCTCGCATTTTCGGATCTCCGTTTCGATATCCAGGCCATTTTTACCGCCACTTTGCTGATCCAGCAGCTCCAGCAAGTACTTTTCCTGCGTCTCTATCTCCTCATAGTCAAAGCTTCCGGGCAGGTATAAAAACGGCCTTCCAAGTCTCTCCGCCTGCTGCTGTACTCCGAATTTTCCTGCCGGATAGCAGTTAAGGATCAGGCTTCCCTCTCCCAGGCTCTGATAATCCTCCCAGGTCTTACAGGCCGGTGCTTCCCGGAGACGGATTCCGTTCTTTTTCAGGATCCGACAGATATCTGCACTCTCATCCAGCACAAAATCACTGCCCAGGACTGTGACACATTCCGGATCAGCTTTCCTCTCCGGTACTGCATCATACATGGCACGGCGCAGCTTCTGATCCGGAGTCGGACCTGTTTTCTGCATGACAGGATCCATAAAGCATCGCATAAAAAAGATCTCCGGAAATCTTTCTTCCAGTTCTCCGTAGATGCGGTCCAGATCACTTCCCAGAAAATGATGAAGACACACGGTAAAAAGCAATACTGCCTTTGGCTTCTCATCCAGCCGGTTCAGAATGTCCGTCACTCCTTCAATGGTCACATCCTCCAGATTTCCACCCAGAAGATCCTTTTCCTCCACGATCACAAAGGAAAAACGGTCTGCCGCATTCATCTCTGCGGCAGTCAGCACAACGCCACGCATGCAGTTATCCGCACAGACGTAGATCTGCCTTGCTTCCGGAACCAGCATTCCCGTATGTACGATATTCCAGTTTCCATGGACTGGTGAATTAAATTCCAGCCCCGGCTGAAAGGGAACCGGAAAAGAGGCTTCCTTTATAAATATTTCTGTTTTTCCCGAAAGCTCTCTGTTACCAACTCTTTTTAACATGAGTCTTCCTCCCTGCATGCATTCAGGATCTGCTCGGCCAGTGTCCGGTACTCCTCTGCCATCTCACAATCCGGATAAGCTTCCAGAAGAGTTTTTCCTCGATTCTCTGCTTCCAGGACCAATTCACTTCTGGAAAGCGTTCCCACTACCCGCGTATGAAAATCCTCTGCCAGCTCCCGGACTTTTTCTTCCTCTCCCGGCACGTTCCGCCGGTTCAGGATCACGCCGCCAAGAGATGCATATCCTCTGTTTCTGAAATTATCCACTGCCATGGCAATATTTGCCCCTGCATGGATGGCCATGTTTTCTCCGGAGGTGATGATAAATACCTTATCTGCATACCCCTTTCGCATGGGCATGGAAAATCCACCGCAGACAACATCTCCCAGTACGTCATAAAAAACAATGTCCGGTTTATAGGTCTCATAGGCTCCGTTTTCCTTAAGCTTCTCGAGAGCAGTAATGATACCTCTTCCCGCACATCCGAGCCCCGGTGCAGGACCGCCGGCTTCCACACAGACTACACCCCCATATCCGATCTGCACCATATCCGTAAGCTTCAGCTCCTGGCGTTTTTCGTTATACAGATCCAGCACTGTGGGAACCTTTTTTCCATGCCTGAGAAGGATCGTGGAATCTGCCTTGGGATCACAGCCGATCTGCATCACTTTCATTCCTTTTTCCGCAAGGGCTACTGCCACATTGGAAACCGTAGTAGATTTTCCGATGCCGCCCTTTCCGTATACCGCAACTTTTATCATTTTCTGTCCTCCGCTTTTGTGATCACATTGGAATATGCCGTTTTGGCGGAAACTCCACTGAGGCGTCCGATCTTTCCGGATAAGGAGCTGATCACATCCTGTGGTGCGTCAATGGCAATACTGATGATATTGATGCCTTTTTCCCGGTAAGGGATCCCCATTCTCCCGATAATATATTTTCCCGCTTCATGAAGAAAACGGTTGATATCATCGATCACGTCATTGTTTTCCACAATGATCGAGATCAATGCCACTCTTGTCTCCATAAGATCTGACTCTCCTTTCCGATATTATCAGCAGATCCTCGGCAGAAGCTCTCCTCCCGGCTGCGGAAGAAGTGCCTGCGTTCCGATCTCCGTAGTCATGACAACCTTTCCTGGCTGGTCTTCCGTAACTTCACCGATAATGGCTGCGTCCCTGGAATAAGGACATTTACGCAGTGCTTCCACGATCCTTCCTGCCTCTTCCTTTGGCGCCATGATCACCATTCGTCCCTCACATGCCAGATAAAGCGGCTCCAGGCCAAGCATGCCGCAGACACCCTTTACCTCCGGAGCTACCGGAACAGCTGCTGCATCCAGGCGGATCCCTACGTTACTCTGTCCGGCGATCTCGTAAAGAACCGTTCCGACACCACCTCTTGTGGCATCACGGATCACATGAATGTTATGGGTGGCATCCAGTACCTCTTTTACAGCTCCCCACAGCGGTGCGCAGTCACTTGTCACATCTGCGTCAATGCCGAAATCCTCTCTTGCCAGAAGGATGGTGCATCCATGTCTTCCCACATCACCGGTTACAATAATGGCATCTCCCGGTTTTGCCAGCTCACCGCCTACCTGAACGCCCTCCTGGATCTCACCCATTCCGGTTGTTGTGATAAACACACCGTCAACCTGACCTTTTCCTGCCACCTTAGTATCTCCAGAAACAATACGCACTCCGGTTTCTTTTGCTGTTTTTTCCATGGCTGCGGCGATCTCCTCCAGCTTCTCCATGGGAAAACCCTCCTCAATGACAAAAGCGCAGGTAAGATACATCGGTTTTGCTCCCATACAGGCAAGGTCATTAACGGTTCCGCAGATAGAAAGCTTGCCGATATTTCCCCCCGGAAAAAATGCCGGAGAAACAATAAATCCATCGGTGGATACTGCCATTTTTCCTGCAGGCGGAACCAGCACGGCCGCATCATCGGCTGTGAGATCCGGGTTTGCAAAATGCGCTTTGAATACTTCATCGATCAGTTCTGAGGTCTGACGGCCTCCGGCACCGTGTGCCATGGTCACTGTTTTATTTTCCATAATATTATCTTCTTTCTATGCTGGGTCAAAGGAATTTCATATCGGTTTCATCCTGTCAGATCTTCCGGATACGATCCTTCGTTTGTACTATATGTAATGTATCATGTTTCGCAATCCATTAAAGCGGACATCAGTTTCCGTACATAAAATATGCGGAACATGCTCCTTCATTGGATACCATACAGGCACCTACCGGATGTTGCGGGGTACAGACCTTTCCGAATACCTTACAATCTGATGGCCTGCATTTTCCCTGAAGCACATCCCCACAGCGACAGGCCGGATTTGGCCTGCCCTGGATCGGCGGCACTGCATATTTTTTTCTGGCATCAAAGGCTTCCCACTCCTTCCGGAGCACCAGCCCGGACCTCGGGATCACACCCAGACCGCGCCATTCAGAATCGCAGGGCTCCATCAGTTCATCGATCAGCTTCTGTGCCTCCGGGCTTCCCTCACTTTTTACCACACGGGGATAGCAATTCACAAAGAACGGTTTTCCTTCCTGAAAACGTACCAGTGCAACAGCCAGTGCCGTAAGCAGCTCCTTCGCTGTAAAGCCTGCCACCACACCACTGATGCCTTCCTCTACCAGATGCTCGCAGAGCACAGTTCCTGTGATCGCATTGACATGTCCGGGATAAAGGAACACATCCGCACTGCCCTTTAATGCCTGATAAGCCTGGGGCATGGTCTTGTTTGCCACAAGGAGCGAATAATTGGAAAGTCCGTCCTCTCCGGCCTTTTTCACGGAAAGACAGCCGGCAGGCGTGGTGGTCTCAAAGCCAACGGAAAGAAATACCACCTGCTCTTTTGGATGCTCTTTCGCATATTTTTCTGCATCTGCCGGTGAATAGACGATCCGTATCCTGGCGCCTTCTGCCCTGGCATCTGCAAGGCTTTTCTTTGTTCCCGGTACGCGGACAAGATCACCGAATGTGCATATCGTCACCTGTTTTTCCAGAGCAAGATAAACGGCCTCGTCAATAAACCCTACCGGTGTTACACAGACCGGACATCCCGGTCCTGAGATCAGCTCCACCTGCGGCGGCAGAAGCCTGCGGATCCCCAGACGGAAGATCTCGTGGGTATGTGTTCCGCAGACCTCCATGATCCGCACCGGCGGCCCCTGATATCCTTCTATGATCTCTCTTGCTGTTTTTTTCCTCTCTTCCATCACAGCAGTTCCTCCATCAGCTGGTCTGTCTCTTCCTCGTCATCATCGGTGATCTTTGCAATGGCAACACCTGCATGCACCATCACATAATCCCCCGGCTCCAGGTCTCCCAGGAGCTGGGCGGAAACCTCTCTCTTTGCGCCGCCTGCATCCACCACTGCAGTTCCGTCACTGATTTTTACTACTTTTGCTGATAATCCTACACACATATCTGTGCCTCCCATCCTGCATTTCTGCTGTATGCTCCATGCATTATCATAAAACATTTATAATCCGTATCTGCATGATCTCATCTATATTTATCTGTGCCGCTGCACATAAGCCATCCCATACACCGCCTGTCCCAGTGCGATCCCTCCGTCATTCGGCGGGATCAGGCTGTGCTTCAGAACTTTAAACCCCATTTCCGTAAGGCCGTCATCTACCAGCTCCAGAAGCAGCCGGTTCTGAAAGACACCGCCACTTAATGCCACTTTCCGGATTCCGGTCTGCCGCTCTGCTTCCTCACAGGCTGCAAGGATCTCATCTGCCAGTGCCCGGTGAAATCCATAAGCCAGCTTCCCGGGATCCTCTCCTGCAAGCCTTGCCCGGACCAGATATGCAACGATCTCACCTGTATTTAAAATAAATTTTCGTTCATCTTCAGACGCTTCTGAGATGCCTGTACTTTCCGGAATGTCTTCCTTTTCTGACATCCGTATCTTCAGATTTTCTTCCGGATTTTTCTTCTGCATCTCCCGCTGCTTTCTCCAGGCCTCCGCCGCAAATTCCAGTGCTGTGGACGCTTCTCCCTCAAAGGTGGACGCTCTCCGGATCCCCAGGATCGCACTGACTCCGTCAAAAAGTCTTCCTGCACTGGTGGAAGTCACGGCATTGATCTTCCGCTGTGCCATAGTCACCAGTACCTTTGCTTCCTGATCTGTGCAAAGTCCCAGTTTACGGACAGTATCCAGGGTTTTTTCCAGATTTCCCATATTCTGCCAGATCAGGGAAACGGCGATCCGCCAGCCTTCTTTTGCGGAAATATCTCCGCCAACCTGGACAAAGGGTTCTATACTTCCAAGCCTTGTAAATCCCTGACAGTCTGCAACCAGGAGCTCTCCGCCCCAGATGGTTCCATCGGTTCCATAGCCTGTTCCGTCAAAGGAAACCCCTATCACCTTTTCTTCGCAGTCATTTTCTGCCATGCAGGATAAAATGTGTGCATAATGATGCTGCACCCTCAGAACCGGAAGCCCTAGCTCCTCTGCCACCACTGTGGAATTATATTTAGGGTGAAGATCACAGACCACTACCTCCGGCTGCACCTCCAGAAGTGTTTCCAGCCGCCCGATCGTTTCCTTCAGGGCTTTTACCGTTCGAAGATCCTCCAGATCTCCCACATAAGGGGAAGGATAAAAACGGTTATCCACACCAATACAGAAGGTGTTCTTAAGTTCTCCACCTGCTGCGATCACCTGGCCCTTCCAGGGTGTGGAGACCATAAACGGCAGCGGCGCATACCCGCGGGAACGGCGGATCATATAGGGTTCACCCTTATAGAAATCCATCACCGAATCGTCGGCCCGGATACGTATCTTCCTGTTGTGGGAAAGAATGCAGTCACAGAGATGGGAAAGCTCCTCTGCCGCCTCCTCATCATCTCTGCAGATCGGCGCCCCGGAAGTATTTCCGCTGGTCATTACCAGAAGCCCGGGCATCCGGATCCCATCATCGTAATGAAAAAGAAGCAGCTGAACCGGTGCATAGGGAAGCATGACACCCACCTTGGGATTCCCGGGGGCAATGCTCTCACAAAGCCCCGTTTCTCCCGGCAGCTTATCCAGCAGCAGGATCGGCTTCTGATGACCGGTAAGGATCTTCTCCTGTTCCTCGCTGACCTTACAGATCTTCTTCACAGCTTCCATATCCTGTGCCATCACTGCAAAAGGCTTCACCGGACGCCGTTTCCGCTGCCGCAGCCGCTGTACAGCCTCCTCACTGGTAGCATCACAGCAAAGGTGAAAACCACCGATCCCTTTGATGGCCACGATCCCGCCGGAAGCAATGATCTTCCTTGTATAAGTGATCGCCTCCCGTCCCCGTTCCTCTCTTCCCGCTAGGTATACCTCAGGGCCGCAGTCATTACAGCACACCGGCTGGGCATCATAGCGTCTGGTATCCGGGTTATGGTACTCATCCGCACAGGAGGGACACATAGGAAATTCCTTCATACTGGTCCGTTCACGGTCATAAGGAAGGGAATCCAGGATCGTCAGTCTGGGACCGCAGCAGGTACAGTTGATAAAGGGATGCAGATACCGCCTGTTTTCCGGATCAAACATCTCCGCCTTACATTCATCGCAGATCGCGATATCCGGGGAGACAAAGATTTCGCCCTTTGTCTTCTCACTTTCGATGATATCAAACTGTGTAAATTTCTCCGGCTCCTCCACCGGTTCTTCAAGAAGCTTCAGGATAGCTGCACGCTTCGGTGGCTTATTCCCGATATCTGCGATAAAGGCATCCACATCCTGCTGCTTACCCTGAGCAAAAATCTCCACATAGGGTCCTTTATTGGACACACTGCCACGGATTCCTCTTGCCATAGCATGACGACTCACCGTAGGGCGAAATCCCACTCCCTGTACGATCCCATAAACACGGATCATTTTCGTAATTTCCCGCTCCATATGTTTCTCCATTCCCTGCAGCTGTTTCCACTGATCCGGCTGCAGCATGCATGTAACTTTATATCCTGCCCTTATGGACTACCTGCATTTTCCGGATACCGCAAAATGCACTGTATCCACAAACACTCCTGAAAAAGCCTTTGTCATCCGCTTCATACATGGATCTGCAAAGATCACGTCATATCCGCCCTTCTCTGCCAGTTCCATGTAATCTTCCTCATCCCTTAATGACACATCGCCCTCCTCCAGGAGATCTTTTTCCATGGAAAACCAGCTTGCCACGGTGAGCTCTCCGTCCGCACCACGTTTCCGTAGCTCCTCTCTTATGGAACCGGCCATCACCTGCTGCTGCACAATGAGAATCTTTTTTCCTGTATAATCCATATCAGGAACCAGCTCTTCCGCCAGAGGATATCCCACCTCATAAGGTGTTCCGAAGGTTTTCTCCAGATATCTGGCACATTCCAGTGCCGCAGGAGAAACCACGATATTTTTTTCCGCAGAGGAGGCTTTTTTTACCTCATCAAGCCCGTCTCCCATTCCGTAGCAGACTGCTCTCTGTCCTCTGGCACGGAATTTTTCACGGATCTTGTCTGCTGCTTTCAGGTCACTGACATCCTGAGGCGTCATTCCGAGAACTCCTGTCTTACCAGCCTCCACAGGCTGCTTTTCCCGGGCAAAGGCTTTAAAAAGCTCCAGATAAGCCTTCCGCTCTCCCGCATCATAAAGCTCCATTCCGTTGGTATTTACTGCAAGCACCGGAAGATCTGTTTTCTTCTCGCACATCCGCCGCAGTGCCTGATGATCCGTTCCGATCACAGCAGGTACCGGTGTTCCGATAATGGCTGCAAAGCCTGCCTCCACCTTTTCTGCTGCATCCACAAGCTTGGCAACCAGGCGGTCATCCCGTCCCAGGATGGCATCCATATCCCGAAGTCCTGCGCTGAATACCGCGCTTTTCTGTTCAAACCATCTTGGTTCATCAAAGCCGCAGACATTTCCCGCACATCCTCCTGCATCACAGATCACGATGATACCGCCAAGCTCATACAGCACTGACACAGCTCCGGACTGATCCGGTGCAAAGGGTGTCAGATATTTCCGAAGTCCTCTCATACCTTTTCTCCCTTCTGCAAAACTTTCTCTGTCAGTGTTTCAAACAACCTGCGTACCCCCGCATAGCCATAGGGCTGCCGGTCCTGATTCCACACGGCATTTGGCTGATCCCGGTGATAATATCCTGCATCCTTTCCTATGGTAAGGTTCACTCCGCTCCCAGACGGATCGTAATACAGCATAGTGGGTTCCATATTGGAAAAAACCTTTGTATCCGGACTCAATTCCGCAAGATGCCGTATGTATACAAAATTCTCGGCTGTGATCGTTCCGTAGATCTCCGGCACCCGGAAACCATACCGCACCAGGGCAAGGGCCAGCTCAAAGGGATCTCCGTTCATGCACTCCCCTACTGCAAAGGACGCATCCGGACAGACCTCCCGGAATCGCTCCACAGCCTCTTCTGCTGCTTTTTTATACACTTCCTGATCAAAAGAGACTCCAAGGACCTGTCCCAAGGCACGATACTGATTTTCGATCTTATCTGTCTGGTAGAGCCTCCGAAGCTCAATAAAAGGAATCTTCAGCCGGTCATGAAAATCCTCCGCTGCAAACCTTGCTTCCGGATGAAGCACCAGATTAAAATTGGCCTGTGACATGGTCTGATATTCTTCATAATCCTTACATCTTGAGATCTCATGGATGGTCTTTACGCCTGCCTGCTGCAGCAGCTCATACATCTCGCAGTCATCAACCAGCGGCGAAAAAAATCCCAGAAGATTGACCACATTTCCCTTTTTCTTCTGTGGCTCAAGGAGGGAGTATAAGGACTGGCGCACATGGACCATAGGCGGCTTTCTGCCCTCACGTGTCAGTGCGTACATGTAACAGGGGCGCACCGGAATATCAACCTTTTCCTCTGCCTTCCGGCAGACACGTTCCATATCCGTTCCCAGAAGTGCATCCACACAGGTGATACAGATCATCACCACAGACGGCTTCTTCTCACAGCAGTCGCAGATCTCTTTTACCGCTTTCGGGATCTTTTTCAGGTGACGGCCTGTAACAATATCCGTCTCGTCCATCATCAGATAAAAAAATCGATCATTGTACTCCGGCATGGAGCTGATAAGAGAAGTATTTCTTCCGCAGCATCCCGGTGCCACGATCAGCATAATGGAATCCGGCACTGCAAGCCCGGCCCGCTTTACGCCAAAGCCCTCCGCTCCCGGAGAGTTAAATGCCAGAGTTGCCGGAGAGCTATAGATCAGATGCTTCCCGGAGATCATCTGCGGAGGGATCGCTTCCAGCCCGCCCCGGGCCAGTTCTTCTGCAGTTGCAAAATATGCTTCCTTTTTCATATATCCTCCTTCTCCGCTTCTTCACTTTCCAATAGCTTCCTGGCCAGTGCAAAAAATTTCTCACTGATCTCAGAATTTTCATCTCCCTCGATCACCGTTTTGCCCTGATCCTCCCATCGGATGATCTCGTCACTTCTCGGGATCTCACCCACGACCGGGATATTACTTTTTTCTGCAAAAGCATTTACTTTTTCTGTTTCATTCTCCACATTCCTGTGATTCAGCACGATCCCGAAGATTCTCGCATAGCTTCGATCCTCAAAATTCCGCACAGCACTGGAAATATTATTGGCTGCATAGAGTGCCATTTTCTCTCCGGATGTGACAATGAGTACTTTTTCCGCATAGCCCTCCCGGATCGGTGCCGCAAAACCGCCGCATACTACATCTCCAAGAACATCGTAAAGCACTACATCCGGCTTCCAGGTCTCAAAAAGCTTCAGATCCTCCAGAAGCTGAAAGGTTGCGATGATACCTCTGCCTGCACAGCCAAGTCCCGGCGTGGGGCCGCCTGTCTCAATGCAGAGGACTCCACCAAAACCCTCCTTTGAAACATCCTCCAGCTTTTCCGGCTCCTCATCCTCTTCCCGCATATAATTCATTACCGGCCGCAGAGGTTCTCCCCCAAGAAGATTGATGGTGGAATCCGCCTTGGGATCACAACCGATCTGGATCACTCTCTTCCCCATGGCTGCAAAAGCCGCCGCCAGGTTGGACGTCACTGTAGACTTTCCGATACCGCCCTTTCCGTATACTGCTACCTTCAGCATAAAATCCTCCCTAATTCATTCTGTCCGCTCCCGCAGGTATTTTTCATAAAAAAAGCTCTTTCACGCACAAGGTGAAAGAGTCCCATATTCCGCTCACAAAACAAAGTCAAGCGGATATTCGCGATCCGCATTTGCTGCTTGTTCATAACCGAATAACTGCTTCGCAGCTGATTCGGTTAAGCTGTGCCGGATGAACAACGATTCCTGCTCGGATATTCCTTGCCGTCAAAGTCTGTTTCCTGCTGTATTTTGTTTTAATGCCTCATCCGGATAGAAAGAAAATATTTCGTTCCGTCTGAATTTTTCTATTTTTATTATACAATGGTGTACATTAGTGAGTCAATTGCAACTCTGACTTTTTATACAAAAAAAGGCCCCAAGGCGAAATATTTTTAAGCATTTCGCCGAGAAGTCTCTTCTCTAATCTGCCGGCTCAGAAGCCGCGGCAAAGTTATTCTTATGATAAAGCTTTACTGGATAGAAACTACGTGATATCCTCTGTCTTCCACTACCTTCTTAAGCTCTTCGTTGGAGATCTCTCTGTCGTAGGAAACCACTGCCTCACCTTTTTTCAGGCTTACTTTTGCTGCCGCACCGTCAATGCGGTTGATCGCTCTTGTGACGCTGGCCACACAGTTCTCACAGTGCATGCCTGTGATCTTCATAGTTTTCTCACCCAGCTTGGTTCCATCCAGCTTCTTCTTCGGGATCTCCGGCTTGCTGCCGCCTCCGCAGCAGGTGCCTTCGCCCTTCAGATGTTTATATGCGCCTTTTCCGGCAAACAGCATAATGATGATAACAACGATAACAACAATTGCATTTGCCATGATTTCTTTCCCTCCTGGTTACTTATGCATTCCACTGCAGCCGGAGCATCCGGAGCAATGACCGGAGCAGCTGCCGCCACAGCCTCCTGTACGTGTGTTACCGGCACAGCCGACACAGCTGAGCCCCTGTTTCTTTCTTGAATAGAGATAACTGATCACAAATACGCCATATGCGATCACCAGTGCCAGTACAATAATATCCGCTATCATACTCATATCTGTCACCCTTTCTTTCGCTGTACAGCCTGTGAACTGCTGCCAGCCTCTGATGAATACTTTTGTAAAAAAACTTCCATATTTCTTCAGGCTTATTATAGCACAGAAGACCAGGTATTTACATCCCCGGTCTCCTGCATTTCTTATCATTTCAGCTGTTCTTACAGTATCATTTCAAAGCTATCTTATGTACCGGATCGTTACTGTATGACCGGTTTTCAATTACTCTGCTGCCTGTACAGATCTCTTTGTAACATCGTTCTGGTTCTTGTACGGATCTGGTCTGAACAGAAGGAAGAGCAGGATCGCTGCAAGGATCAGCGCTACGATCGTTCCAATTCCGAAGGAACCGGCACCTGTGACAACAAGACCGATCTGGTATACACAAAGTGTTACAACATAAGCAAAAATGTTCTGGAAGAGAATTGCAAACCAGAACCATTTTCTGGACTGCATCTCATGTGCCATTGTAGAAATAGCTGCAAGGCACGGAGAGTCAAGCAGGTTGAACAGCAGGAAAGAAAATGCTGCTACTGCTGTCGGGAACCATGCTTTGATCGCTGCACCAACGATCATGGTATCCTCTGCATCATCACCAGCTACGTTTGCAAGAACACCCATTGTACTTACGATGGACTCTTTTGCGGAGAATCCGGAGATGGAGGCTGCAACCGGCTGCCATTTGCCAAATCCAAGAGGAGCAAAGATCGGAGCAAGGATACCGCCAAGGATAGCCATGATACTGTCGTTGCTGTCCTCAACAAATCCGATTCCGCTTCCTGTATTTCCGATGCTGGAAAGGATCCACATGATAACGGTTGCAAGGAAAAGAATGGTACCGGCTTTGATGATGAAGCCTTTCAGTCTCTCCCAAACATGAAGCAGAACTGTCTTTACAGACGGAATGTGATACTGTGGAAGCTCCATTACGAACGGAGCAGGTTTACCGGAGAACGGTTTTGTTTTCTTCAGGATGATCGCAGATACAAGAACTGCTACAACACCGATAAAGTACATCAGTGGTGTGATGAAACCAGCAGCTACGTAGTCACCGGTTGCATAAGCAGTCATGATACCGCCCATAAGAGCGATAACCGGAAGCTTGGCACCACATGGGATAAATGTTGCTGTCATGATCGTCAGACGACGGTCATTATCTGCCTCGATCGTTTTGGAAGCCATGATTCCAGGGATTCCACAGCCGGAGGAGATAAGAAGCGGGATAAAGCTCTTTCCGGAAAGTCCGAAATGACGGAATACACGGTCCATGACGAACGCGATACGAACCATGTAACCGCAATCCTCAAGGATGGAAAGGAACAGGAACAGGATCGCCATCTGCGGAACGAATCCAAGCACTGCACCAAGACCACCGATGATACCATCTGATACAAGGCTTACCAGCCAATCAGCAACACCGGCATTGCCGAGTCCATCCGATACAACACTCTGGATGGTTCCCACAAAGCTGTCGTTTGTCCAGTCTGTTACCATGGTACCAACTGTTGTTACCGATACATAATAAACGATGAACATGGTAAGGATAAAGATCGGAAGACCGAGAACACGGTTTGTTACGATACGGTCGATCTTATCGGAAACTGTCATCTTATTTCCGCTTCTCTTAACGTTTGCGGAAACAACCTTCTGGATGTACTGATATCTTCCGTCCGTTACGATACTCTCTGTATCATCATCCTCTGTCTTTTCAAGCTCAGAAGCGATCTCCTCGATCCTGGACTGTGCAGAAGCCGGAAGGTTCAGACCTTCTTTTACCTTGCTGTCTCTCTCAAGAAGCTTTACTGCATACCATCTCTTGTTCTCCTCAGAGATATTTGCAGGAACAAGTCCCTCGATCTCGTTTACAGCCTTCTCAACTGCTTTCGGGAATTCCATCTGCTTCGATGGTACTCTGTGCTGGTTTGCACATTTGATTGCCTCATCAACAACCTCTTTAAGACCTGTTCCCTTAAGAGCAGAGGTCTCAACGATCGGGCATCCAAGCGCGGAGCTTAAGCCTTTTACATTGATATGGATGTTGTTCTTCTTCAGAAGATCCACCATGTTAAGAGCGATAACAACCGGGATACCGATTTCAAGAAGCTGGGTTGCAAGATACAGGTTTCTCTCGATGTTTGTTGCATCCACAAGATCGATGATCACATCCGGTTTCTCTTTCAGAAGGTAATCACGGCTGACAACCTCCTCAAGTGTATACGGGGAAAGTGAATAGATACCCGGAAGGTCTGTTACCGTTACATCCTTCTGGTTTTTCAGCTTACCCTCTTTTTTCTCTACAGTAACACCTGGCCAGTTACCAACGTACTGGTTTGCGCCTGTAAGAGCATTGAACATTGTAGTCTTACCACAGTTCGGGTTTCCGGCAAGAGCTATTGTTACAGACATTTTGCATCCTCCTTTTTTCAGGTCAGAGCCTGACGCTCTGTCATTTTTCGAAGCTTATTTACTTTACTTCCACACATGCTGCGTCATGCTTACGCAGGGAAAGCTCATAACCTCTGATGGTGATCTCAACCGGATCTCCAAGAGGAGCTACCTTTCGGATATAAACCTCGCTGCCTTTTGTGATTCCCATATCCATGATACGACGCTTGTAAGCCGGGTCGCCGGTGATCTTGGAAACAACTACTGTAGAACCTACTGCTGCATCACGTAAAGTCATTTCTCTTTTCCTCCCTGTTCATATTCCAATTCCTAATCTATCCTCAACTGCGCCTTCCGCAGTTTGGGGCAAATTCACTACCGGTCACTGCCGCACAGTCCGGTCACACCATAATGTGTCTGGCCATTTCCTTATTGACTGCTACTCTGGAATCCTTGACATTTACGATCAGATTGCCGTCAAACTGAGAAATAACTGTCACTTCCGCATTCTCAACAAAACCAAGGCCTGCAAGAAATCTTCTTGTATCCTCCGCTCCGGAAATACGCTTGATCGTGCCAGTATCACCTGACTGTAAAAATAAAATCGGCTGCATGGAATCCCTCCGTTTCTTTCTATTAATTAACTCAGTCTAATTAGCCAGCCCTAACTCATAGGTTAGTTTATACTAAGTTTTTTCGAATGTCAATCCCCTAAATGAAAAAAGTTAATCAAGATTAAGTTTTTATAAACAACATATAAAAAAAGTTCCTGCATTCTGAGGTATTTCTGTCTGGCAGAAGGTTACCTCAGAATGCAGGAACTCTGTTCTGATTCTTTTTCTGTTTGCAGCCTGTTAAGCTAAAAACCCCTTCCGGAACTTTTTCTTTCTTCCGTGCTGCTCATATTTTTATCTCTTAGTGGATCTGATCATTCAAAAGCTTCAGGATCAGATTCTCCGTTTCATTGATTCCGTAGCTTGCACTGTTGATACAAAGATCGTAGTTATCCGGCTTGCCCCACTGAGCTCCGCCGTAAAAATTGTAATACCGTCTGTGCTGGCTGTCCATCTTCTTCAGGAAACGGACTGCCTGCTTCATATTCATCTTCCGTACATCCATAACATGCTGCACACGGATAGCAAAAGGAGCTGTGATAAACAGACTGATATGCGGAATGTGATTGTTCTTGAGGATCGCATCCGCACACCTTCCCATAATGATGCAGTCCTCTTTTGAGGCCAGATCGCAGATCAGGTCACTCATGTTAAAGAATACCGCATCCTGTTTCGGAAGACCATGGTAACGGTTGAATTCCCGGAACCAGCCCTTGGGATCAAATTTATGCTTCTTCTCATATTTATTGAAATCCGCAAAATATTCCGCATCGTTGACCGCGCCCTTTTCCGCCTCAAGGCGCCTTAATACCTGATCAAAGATCTCCACATCATAATAGTTGATCCGAAGCTTGTCTGCCAGTCCGAAACCGATATCATTACCGGCACTTCCCTGTGTACGGCTGATGCAGATGACCAGATGGTCATTCTCAGAGATTTTTTCCCTGTGCTTGATCATATGATTCAGCGCCACACGTTCCTTATCCATGATATCCGTAGCAACAAAAGTCTCCGGCAGCGTCAGGATCTCCTGAAAAATCTCATCATATTTCTTCATGAGACGGCTTTTTTCTTCTTTATCCTTGATGGTCCTAGCCATGTTGCTGATCAGTGCCATCTCGCTTCGAAGAAGATGTCCGTCCGGTTTGGTATACATCAGAGCACTTAAGTTCCGGATAGTGCCTTCTCTGTCACCGGTGAAGGTACGTCCAAGGGAAGATCCTACGCTTTCATAAACCTCGCCATCCAGTTCATAAAGTCTGGTGGCAAGCTCTCTGCATTTCTCTCGAATGTTATTATCCTGCATATTGATCCTCCTCCCTTATAAAAAGAATACCAGCATATCGATGATGAACACCGGTACCAGGAAACAAATGGACCATGCCATATATCCGAAGAAGGACGGCATGTTGATACCATTTTCGTCAGAAAGTGTCTTGACCATAAAGTTCGGAGCATTGCCGATATATGTATTGGCGCCCATAAATACAGCACCGCAGGAAATCGCAGAAAGCAGCTTTACAGGAACCGTTCCCAGCGTTGTTGCGATTCCGTTTGTAAATCCAAGAGTTCCTGCTGTTGTCAGAAATACCAGATAGGTCGGCGTATTATCCAGGAAGCTGGACAAAGCTCCGGTCGCCCAGAACATCTGGTACGGCTCGGTGATACCAAGATTCGGTCCTACTGCTTTCAGAAGCATCAGGGCCGGCTGCATGGTGATAAAAATACCGATGAAAAGTACTGCAACCTCCTTGATCGCACCCCAGGTAAAATGGTTCCGCACACGGATTCTCTTATCCGTTGTCTTAAAGGACAAAAATGCAGCTGCCAGGATCAGGACGATCTCAATGATCGACGGGAAACTTAAAGTAACCTCACCGAAAATATGAATCCCCTTTACATTTCCGGCTGCATCCTGGAATACAGGCATACCTGGAAGCATTCCGCTTAAGATAACACCCACAACGATCATCACAAGGAAGATGATATTATGAAGACCCTCGATCTTAAACTCGGTACCCGGTTTGCTGATATCCGGTTTACGTCCCTCTGCGATATCCTTCTTGTAAGAGCGCATATCCAGATGATAGAACACAAACAGAAGAATCACCATATTAAGGATCAGTACCGGAAAAAGATGCAGACTCCAGAAGAACGGAACTCCTCGCATGAAGCCCATCAGAAGCGGCGGATCACCGATCGGTGTCAGGCAGCCACCCATGTTGGATACCATAAAGATGAAAAAGATCATAATATGACCTTTTCTTTTTCTCCAGGAATTCATTTTGATCACCGGACGGACCATCAGCATGCTGGCTCCGGTAGTTCCGATGCAGCTGGAAAGCAGGGTTCCCAGTGCAAGAAGTCCTACATTTACTCTTGGTGAGCCCGCAAAATCACCCTCAACTGTAATGTTACCGGATACACAGAACAGTCCGAATAACAGGATGATAAATGTAAGATAGTCATTGATCACGCACTCCAGTACTGTTTCCGCAGTTTTTCCGGCACCGTAAACAACTGCAAACGGAATGATCATAAGAACGATCCAGAATGCAACCACAACGGGCTGATGTGACTCCCACCATTCACCCTTTACCAGCGGCATCACTGCAACACACAGAAGAAGGCCCGCAAAAGGGATACAAAGCCACACCGGCACACCAGATCCTGTCCCACCGTTTCCGGCTGCCCATACACCCACAGGACATGCCAGAAATACTGTCAGAAAAGTACACATGACGGTCAATAATTTTTTCAAAATTTTCACCCCTCACATAAATTTTTTTACCAGTGAAATTATAACATATGGCGTTCTAAAATCAACTGTGTAGATGTGCAATTTATACTCGAACCCTCTCTCTTTTTTGTGCATTTTGTCGGTGTGTCATAGCAGTTTTTGTTTGTTTTCAAACACACGACCAGATTTTCGGATACTGTTTTCTATATCTGTTATATAATTTATATACATTGTCTCTCTGACAAAAAAGCAGCCGTATTCTCCATCGGCACACTACCCTTTCCGGAAAATACTGCTGCTTTTGTATCTGTTATTTTTTTATTATTCCATACACTCGTCAAGGATCTCTGCCATCTTGTCGATATCCTCTTTTGTGATCACAAGAGGAGGAACAAGGCGGAGAACATCACTTCCTGCTGAGATCACCAGAAGGCCCTTTGCAAGAGCTTTTTTCACCACATCTCCTACCGGACGTCCCTTGATCACGATACCCTGCATGAAGCCTTTGCCTCTTCTTGTTTCTGCACAGTCATGCTTTGCAACTAGTTCGTCCAGCTTCTCCTCAAAATACGGAGTAAGTCCCTGCACATGGGAAAGGATCTGATCTTTTTCAAAAATGTCAAATACCTTGCTGACTGCTGCACATACGAAGGGATTTCCACCGTAAGTGGTTCCGTGGTCGCCTGGCTTCAGGGAAGCTGCAGCTGCTTTTTTGTTCAGCACAAAAGCACCTACCGGAACACCACAGCCAAGTGCTTTGGCACAGGTCATGATATCCGGCTGTACTCCATATGCCTGCCATGCAAAATAATGTCCGGTACGTCCCATACCGCACTGGATCTCGTCCAGGATCAGGATGATATCCTTCTCATCACAAAGCTTACGTAAGCCTTCCAGGAACTCTTTTGTAGCCGGATAAATACCTCCTTCTCCCTGTACGGTCTCGGTGATGATGGCACAGGTCTTATCTGTGATCTGAGCTTTTACACTCTCAAGATCATTGAAATCTGCAAATTTCACCCCACCCATCAGAGGCTCAAAGGGTTCTCTGTAATGTGCATTGCCTGTCACGGAAAGAGCGCCGATGCTGCGGCCGTGGAAGGAATGGTTCATGGCAATGATCTCATGGTCTGCATGGCCATCTCTTTCGTAGGCATATTTCTTGGCAGCCTTCAGAGCACCCTCAATGGCCTCTGTACCACTGTTTGTGAAGAAAGCCTTTTCCATATGGCTTGCCTGTACAAGTCTGGCTCCTGCATCAATGATCGGCTCATTGTAGTACAGGTTGGAAATATGCATCAGCTTGTCAATCTGGGATTTCAATGCTTCGTCATAGCCCGGATAATGATATCCCAGAGCATTTACAGCGATACCGGCCGCAAAATCCAGATATTCCTTTCCTTCGGAATCATAGAGGTAACAGCCATCGCCTTTTTCAAAAACTACCGGAAAACGATTATATGTATGAAGAATACTGGCTTCAGATTCTTCCATCTGTTCATTCATGCTCATTGTAATATTTCTCCCCATCATCTTTTAAAATTGCAGTACCAATACCTTTGTTTGTAAAGATCTCAAGCAGTAAGCTGTGCGGGATCCTTCCATCCAGGATATGGACTCTGTTTACACCATGCTCGATAGCGTCGATACAGTTTTTCAGCTTCGGGATCATTCCACCACCCACAGTACCATCTGAGATCAGATTCTCAGCCTCATCTACACGAAGCTCGGAGATCAGAGTGGAGGGATCATCTGCATCCCTGTAAACGCCCTCAATATCGGACAGGAAGGCAAGCTTCTCTGCCTCAACTGCCTCTGCAATGGCGCAGGCTGCATCGTCCGCATTGATATTGTAGGAATCAAAATTTTCGTCAAAGCCGATCGGGAATACGATCGGAAGGAAATCTCTTTCCAGAAGGTCATGAAGGATCTTCGGATTAACTTTTGTAACCTCACCTACGTAGCCGATGTCTTCGCCTTTGGAAAGCTTCTTTTTGCACTGGAGAAGACCGCCGTCCTTACCGCTGACACCTACAGCCTGTACGCCGAGAGATTCTACCAGAGTAACAAGCTCCTTGTTTACTTTTGCAAGAACCATCTCTGCGATCTCCATAGTGTCTTTGTCCGTTACACGGAGACCGTTTACAAAATGCGGCTCCATGCCGACTTTACCGACCCAGCGACTGATTTCCTTGCCGCCGCCGTGAACAATGATCGGTTTGAAACCGACTAATTTCAGAAGGACTGCGTCCTTGATAACGTTACGCTTTAATTCTTCATCAAGCATGGCGCTTCCGCCGTATTTGATGACTACGATCTTGCGGTTGAACCGCTGGATGTATGGCAGGGCTTCTATGAGAACCTCTGCTTTGTCAAGATATTTCTGATTTACCATGTGGGTGTCTCCTTTTTTTGAAAAATGATATGGATTGAAAAAGGTTTTGTTGTTGTATGTTGGAGGGATTTCTTTTTTATTATAATTTTGTCTCAGCTGACAGCTGTGGATTTGCGAGGAGGGGAGGCACTCGGAGTTCCGAAGGCCGTTTCCCCTCCTCGCGCTCCTCCCCTCCGGCCACGGGGAACGGGCTGTTGCCCGCGTTGCGGGCAAAGCGCCTGCTGCGGACAGGCTGTCGCAGACAGCCGCTTCCGACGCGCTTTCGCCGAAGGCGAACAGCTCGTCAGTCTGCCTTCGGCGACTGAAGTTCTACATGCTACAGCCAAGCGTGCCCAACGGAGGGGGTTCTTAGGGGGAGCGTGCGGGCTTCGCAACTTTGAGCTCGCTCCCCCTAAGGGTTTTCTCAGCTTACAAACTGAAACAAAACTACAACTAAAATCCACCATAAAAAACATTCTACAAAGCTCTTACATCAAGAACGATAATCCGCATTGATCTTTATGTAATCATAGGTGAGGTCGCATCCCCACGCAGTTGCGGATGCATCTCCCATCTTCATATCCGCGATGGCTGTCACTGCCTCTTCTGAGAGGATCTTAGTTGCTTCCTCTTCGCTGTAGCCTGTAGAAACTCCATTTTCAATGATCTTGATCTTTCCTGCTTTGCTCTCAAAGTAGAGATCTACCTTTTCCGGATCGAACTGGACGCCGGAGTAGCCGAGGGCGCAGAGGATTCTTCCCCAGTTTGCGTCGTGGCCGTAGATGGCTGCCTTTGTTAAGGAAGAGGTTACTACGGATTTACTTAAGGTTACGGCTTCTGCCTTGGTGGCTGCGCCGATGACCTTGACCTCGAAGAGTGCAGTTGCGCCTTCTCCGTCACCTGCGATCTTTTTGGCAAGGGTTGTGTTTACGTAGTTAAGAGCTTTTTTGAACTCTTCATAATCTGCGTTTTTCTCTGTGATCTTCGGATTGCCGGCCTGGCCGTTTGCAAGGAGGAGGACAGTGTCGTTTGTGGAGGTATCTCCGTCAACAGATACCATGTTGTAGGTGTCCTTGATATCCTCGCTGAGTGCTTCCTGAAGAAGCTCCTTGGAGATATCCACATCACTGGTGATAAATCCAAGCATCGTGCACATGTTGGGGTGGATCATTCCGGAGCCCTTGCACATACCGCCTACCGTTACGGTTTTTCCACCGATCTCGATCTCTACCGCTGCCTCTTTCTTCTCGGTATCTGTTGTCATGATGGCTTTTGCTGCCTCAAGGCCTGCCTCGCGGCTTCCCTCAAGCTTCGGTGCCATAGCTTTTACTCCGTTTGCGATACGGTCGATCGGAAGCTGCATTCCAATGACACCTGTGGATGCTACCAGTACGCTGTCTTCCGGGATCCCAAGGCTTTCGGATGCTGCCTTGGCGGTTTCCCTGCAATAGCCGAATCCTTCCTCACCGGTACATGCGTTGGCGATTCCGCTGTTGCAGATCACAGCTCTTGCACCCGGGTGGTTGTATACAATGTCCTGATCCCATCTTACAGGAGCTGCTTTTACCACATTGGTCGTGAAGGTTCCTGCAGCCACACAGGGAACCTCACTGAATACCATGGCCATATCGGTACGGCCTTTATATTTGATCTCTGCTGCAGTTGACGCTGCCTTAAAACCTTTTGCGGCTGTAACGCCGCCGTCGATGATCTTCATATTATATATCTCCTCTCAATGGTGATGCCGGATCGAATATCGCAGTTCATTCGTTTAAAGTCCTTCGGCATCCCCCATATTTTATTTGTGATCTGCCTGTTTTACGGGCACATCGGAATCTGTTTCAGTCCTTCGTTCTCGTCAAATCCAAACATCAGGTTCATGTTCTGAACAGCCTGTCCTGCTGCACCCTTTACCAGGTTGTCGATAGCGCCCATCATGATGACTCTCTTTGTTCTCGGATCGATCTTGAAGTTCACGTCCACAAAATTGCTGCCTTCTACATTTCTTGTCTGCGGGCATACATCCTTGTTCAGGACACGTACAAAGAACTCGTCTTTATAATATTTGTCATAGGCTGCTTTTACTTCCTCATAGGTAACATCCTTGGTCAGGGAGGCATATGCTGTTACCAGGATTCCACGGTTCATCGGAACAAGATGCGGGGTAAAGTTGATCATCACTTCCTGTCCGCATGCATATCCAAGCTGATCCTCGATCTCCGGTGTATGTCTGTGTGTGGCAACACCGTAAGCTTTGATGCTCTCGTTTACCTCACAGTAGAGATTCGGAACCTTGGCTCCTCTTCCTGCTCCGGAGGTTCCGGACTTGGCATCAATGATAATGGTATTCGGATCAATGAGGCCTTCCTTTAACAGCGGATAAATAGACAGTGTGGAGCATGTCGGATAGCATCCCGGGTTGGCGATCAGCCTTGCATTCTTAATATCCTCACGGTTAATCTCGCAGAGGCCATAAACAGCTTCCTCGATAAACTGCGGAGCCTTATGCTCGATCCCGTACCACTTCTCATATTTTTTCACATCTTTAATACGGAAATCTGCGCTTAAGTCGATCACCTTACATTTGGAAAGGATTTCTTCATTAATAAGGGATGCACAAAGGCCCTGTGGTGTTGCGGTAAAGATCACATCCACCTCATCTGCAAGTGCAGCCATGTTGTCATCCATACATTTGGCATCCACCAGCCTGAAAAAATTCTGATAAATATCTGCATACTGCTGATCTATGTAGCTTCGGGAGCCGAACCATTTGATCTCAACGTCCTTGTGTCCAAGAAGAAGTCTTACGATCTCATTTCCTGCGTATCCTGTCGCACCGATAATTCCTGCTTTAATCATCTTTCACATTCCTCCTCTGCCGTTTTTCTACGGCTTTATACACCCTGCAGAAGCGCTTGCTATTCTTATTTATGCCTCTTTTTTATGTCTTCTGATATCTGAATCTTCTGCACAGGTCAGACGGACATCTTAAACCTGTCTGTACTGCCAGCTCATATGTCCATCTTATCAATGGATAGATTATACATCTTCTCTGCATATTATGCAATAGTCATTTTCTTTGATTTTTCACGGTCTTTTCTGTTTTTCCTGTATTTTCTTATAATACCGCCTACTTTTAGATGTATTTTTATGCAAATTTTTTTTCATATTTTTCAAATTATCTCTTGCATATTTATAAAATCTGGTGTATATTAAGCCATGTCGACAGGACAGCCGAAAATTTTGTTTTGTTGTACATGAATATTTATTCACTCTGGTAAAGTTATAAAACAGCATAATTTTTTTCCAGATAACGTAAAAAAATTCACCGTCCCGGAAATGTCCGGAGCGATACAAAATCAAAAAAATCCCAGGAGGACATATATTATGAAAGAAAAAGTTGTTTTAGCGTATTCCGGTGGTCTTGATACCACAGCCCTTATCCCGTGGCTGAAAGAAACCTTTGATTATGACGTTGTCTGCTGCTGTGTAAACTGCGGACAGGGAAACGAGCTGGACGGTCTTGAAGAGAGAGCAAAAATGTCCGGTGCTTCCAAATTATATATCGAGGATATCGTCGATGAGTTCTGCGATGACTTCATCATGCCGTGTGTAGAGGCTGGTGCTGTATACGAGCATTCCTATCTTCTCGGAACTTCCATGGCTCGTCCGGTCATTGCCAAGAAGCTGGTTGAGATCGCACGTAAAGAGGGTGCCGTTGCTATCTGCCACGGTGCTACCGGTAAAGGAAATGACCAGATCCGTTTCGAACTTGGCATCAAGGCTCTCGCTCCGGACATCAAGATCATTGCTCCATGGCGTATGACAGATCTGTGGACCATGCAGTCCCGTGAAGATGAGATCGAGTTCTGTAAGGCTCATGGCATCACTCTTCCATTTGATGCAAGCCACAGCTACAGCCGTGACAGAAACCTCTGGCACATCAGCCATGAGGGACTTGAGCTTGAGGATCCATCCCAGGCTCCGAACTATGATGACATGCTTGTATTAAGTGTAACACCTGAGAAGGCTCCGGATAAAGAAACTGAGATCACCATGACATTCGAGCAGGGCGTTCCGAAAACACTCAATGGAAAAGCAATGAAGGTTTCCGAGATCATCACAGAGCTGAACAAGCTTGGCGGTGAGAACGGCATCGGTATCGTTGATATTGTTGAGAACCGTGTTGTTGGTATGAAATCCCGTGGCGTTTATGAAACTCCTGGCGGAACGATCCTGATGGCAGCACATGACCAGCTTGAGGAGCTGATCCTTGACCGTGAGACAATGGAAGCCAAGAAAAAGCTTGGCAGCCAGTTTGCACAGGTTGTTTACGAAGGAAAATGGTACACACCTCTCCGTGAGGCTATCCAGGCATTTGTTGAGTCCACTCAGAAATATGTTACCGGTGAGGTTAAATTCAAGCTTTACAAAGGAAACATCATCAAGAATGGTACAACCTCTCCGTACAGCCTTTACAATGAGTCTCTTGCTTCCTTCACAACCGGTGATATGTATGATCATCATGATGCAGACGGATTCATCACTCTGTTCGGTCTGCCGCTGAAGGTTCGTGCCATGAAGCTTGCAGAAGTTAAGAATAACCAGAATCAGAACTAATTTTGTTGGACATTGTTCTGACAGATCATAAGAATGCCCCGGGAAGCTATATAAGTTCCCCGGGGTCTTTTGTTATATACTGCTTTGATCACATAATACCTAATAAACGAAAGGATTTTTTATCATGAACTCACAGAAAATGCCTCTGAAAAATTCTCTCTGCCTGCTTCTGGCCGCAACGATCTGGGGAATCGCCTTTGTTGCCCAGAGTGTGGGCATGGAATATGTTGGCCCCTTCACCTTCAACGGCGTCCGTTCCCTGATCGGCGCCGCTGTCCTGGTTCCAGTGCTCTTTATCCTGAACCGTTCCGGAAATAAATCCTCTGCTGCCACAGACTCCGCAATACCGGAATCCTCATCAACACCTTCAGAAAAAGCTGTATCCCCCACTCCATATAACAGCCGTGACCTGTGGCTGGGCGGCATTGCCTGCGGATTTGCTCTTTTTGCTGCCAGCAGCTTCCAGCAGTTTGGCATCCAGTACACAACAGTAGGAAAAGCCGGATTCATCACCGCCTGTTACATTGTCATCGTCCCGATCATCGGAATTTTCCTGAAAAAGAAATGCAGTCCCTTTATATGGGCAGCCGTTGTCATGGCACTGGTCGGACTTTATCTTCTCTGCATCACAGACGGATTTTCCATTGGCCTCGGAGATATTCTGGTGCTGGTATGTGCTTTTCTCTTTTCCCTGCACATTCTGGTGATTGACTATTTTTCCCCGAAGGCAGACGGTGTAAAGCTTTCCTGTATCCAGTTTCTTGTCTGCGGGATCCTGTCCATGATCCCGGCACTTATTCTGGAACATCCGCAGATTTCTTCCATTCTCACTGCCTGGCTGCCGATCCTGTATGCTGGTGTAATGTCCTGCGGTGTTGCCTACACCCTGCAGGTCGTAGGCCAGAAAAATGTGAATCCCACCGTTGCTTCTCTGATCCTTTCTCTTGAATCCTGCATCTCCGTGCTTGCAGGCTGGGTGCTCCTGAATCAGAAGCTTTCCATAAAAGAGCTCCTTGGATGTGTCATCATGTTTGCAGCCATCATCCTGGCACAGCTGCCGGAAAAAGAAAAAGATAATAAATAAAAAACAGGCAGCCGGTTTGGTATTTTACCTTCCGGCTGCCTGTCTGCATGTTTCTTATTCTGCTGCTTCTTCTTTCTTAATGAAGTTATTATAATGTGCCTTGATCTTCTCAAAGCTCTCCTGACTGATGTCGTGCTCCATCTTGCAGGCATCCTCCATTGCGATCTCTGCCGGAACCCCAAGTCCCTCCAGCATCCTGGCAAGAACAATGTGACGCTCATAAATCTGATTGGCGATCTCCGCCCCCTTCTCCAGAAGTGTCACGGTACCGTAACGGTCCATGGCAATATAACCATCCTCACGAAGAAGCTTCATTGCGTGACTGACGCTTGGCTTGGAAACACCAAGTCTGGTCGCAATATCAATAGAACGAACTCCTCCGCCTTTTTTGGATAAAACCAGAATTGACTCAAGATAATCCTCCGCTGACTGTCTGATTTCCATATAAAATCCTCCCTGCAAAAATTTAACTCTATATAGACCCTCTAAAGGGATCTGAATCCCATTCCTTCCCTGTTCTACAGGCGAATATTAACTTTTAATATACCGCTTAAAGGATGTTGTGTCAAGCATTTCGCACATGTTTATCTTGACATTAAAAATAATTTCCCCGATAATAGTAGCTGAACAATATATCTGTTCTATAGCAGCCCGGAATCCTTTCCAGTAGTGCTGTCTTTTGAACAGTAAAGAAAGGAGATTTTTTATGCTCAAAACCCTTCTGGCCCAGGTCAGGGAGTTTAAAAAGGCATCGTTTCTCACGCCTTTTTTCATGATCCTGGAAGTTCTCTTTGAGACTCTGATCCCCCTGGCCATGGCTTCCATCATTGATAAGGGTGTGGAAGCCGGAAATATCGGCCATATCTATCGGATGGGTGCAGTTATGGTAGCTCTTGCCCTGTGCGGACTCTGGTCCGGCGTCATGGGAGGAAAATACGGAGCACTAGCCTCCACAGGCTTTGCCAGAAACCTCCGAAAAGCCATGTACACCAACATCCAGACCTTTTCTTTTTCCAACATCGACAAATACAGCACTGCCGGCCTGATCACCCGTCTTACCACAGATGTGACCAACCTGCAGAACGCCTATCAGATGATCCTTCGTATGTGTACCCGTGCACCGGCCAGTCTGATCTGTGCCATGGTCATGGCATTTCTTATCAATGCAAAGCTTGCAAGCATCTATCTTGTCGCTGTTATCTTCCTCGGTGGCTGTCTGATCTTTATCATGCAGAAGGCCACTGTATACTTCCAGGCCGTGTTCCGTAAATACGATGATCTGAACGCAAGTGTCCAGGAAAACATCGGCGCTGTGCGTGTGGTCAAGGCCTATGTCCGCGAAGGCTACGAGATCAGTAAATTCCAGAAAGCCTGCAACAAAGTATACGAAATGTTCTTAAGTGCTGAGAAGATCGTTGTCATGAACATGCCCCTGATGCAGTTTACCGTTTATGCCTGTATCCTGGGGATCAGCTGGCTCGGTGCCAAAATGATCGTAGGCAGCTCCCTTACTACCGGTGAGCTTATGAGCCTTCTCACCTACTGCATGAACATTCTCATGAGCCTTATGATGCTTTCCATGGTTTTTGTTATGGTGACAATGAGTATTGCCAGCGCAGAGCGTGTTACGGAAGTTATCAATGATACTGCTGACATCACAGATCCGGAGGATCCGGTAACAGATGTCCCGGACGGAAGTATCGTCTTCGATCATGTAAATTTCAGCTATAAGAAAGACAGTCAGGAACCCGTTCTGAAGGATATCAATATCTCGATCCGCTCCGGCGAGACCATAGGGATCATCGGGGGTACCGGAAGTGCAAAATCCAGCCTTGTCAACCTGATCAGCCGTCTTTATGACGTAACGGATGGTTCTGTTTCCGTAGGAGGCATCGACGTCCGTAAATACCATCTGGAATCTCTCAGAAATCAGGTTTCCGTTGTTCTTCAGAAGAATGTACTTTTCTCAGGAACCATTCTGGAAAATCTCCGCTGGGGTGACAAAAATGCCACAGAGGAGGAATGCCGCCGTGCATGCCAGCTTGCCTGTGCCGATGATTTCATCGAAAAAATGCCGGACAAATACAACACCTTCATTGAACAGGGCGGCTCAAATGTTTCCGGAGGCCAGAAGCAGCGTCTCTGTATCGCCCGTGCTCTTCTGAAGAAGCCGAAGATACTGATCCTGGATGACTCCACCAGTGCAGTAGATACTGCCACAGACGCAAGGATCCGCCGTGCTTTTGCTGAGGAAATCCCGGATACCACCAAGCTGATCATCGCACAGCGTGTTTCCAGCATCCAGAATGCGGACCGGATCATCGTTATGGATAACGGGGAGATCAACGGTTTTGGTACCCACGAGGAGCTTCTTAAGACCAATGCCATTTATCAGGAAGTATTTCATTCACAGACCGGCGGTGCCGGTGATTTTGACGAGGGAGGTGAGCCGGCTTGAAAAAACAGAACATGAAAGGCCCGGGCGGTCCTGGTCCAAAGGGTATGGGAACACCGGAACAGCCGGGAAAGCTTCTGGGACGCCTTGCCCGTTATATCTTTAAAAACTACAGTATCCATATCGTGATCGTGGTGATCTGCATTTTTGTCAGTGTTCTTGCCAATGTACAGGGAACCATGTTCATGAAAACCCTGATCGACCAGTACATCACACCTCTTCTCTCAGCAGATACACCGGATTTCGGGCCTCTGGCTGCAGCCATCGCACGTGTGGCATGCTTTTACGCCATTGGTGTTATTGCCACCTATACTTATAACCGTATCATGATCAATGTTTCCCAGGGAACCTTACGTAACCTCCGAAACGATATGTTTGCAACGATGGAAACGCTTCCCATCAAATATTTCGACACTCACGCACACGGCGATATCATGTCCATCTACACCAACGACATTGATACCCTGCGCCAGATGATCAGCCAGAGCTTTCCGCAGCTGCTTTCCAGTGTGATCACCATCGTCAGCGTTCTTGTAAGTATGCTGATCCTGAATGTTCCGCTTACTGTAGTTACCCTGCTTATGGTTGCCATTATGATGACTGCCAGCCGGAAGCTTGCAGGCCTGAGCGGAAAATATTTCCTGGAGCAGCAGACCAACCTTGGTATTGTCAATGGTTATATCGAAGAGATGATGGAGGGTCAGAAGGTGGTCAAGGTCTTCTGCCATGAGGACGAAAGCATCCGGAAATTCGATGAACTGAACGACCAGCTTTTCACCAGCGCAGACAATGCAAACCGTTTTGCCAACATCCTGATGCCGGTAGTCGCACAGCTTGGAAATGTCAGCTATGTGATCTGCGCCATGGTGGGCGGTATCCTTGCCATCAACGGCATCGGCAGCTTCACACTTGGCGGGCTTGCCAGCTTCCTGACCTTCAATAAGAGTTTCAACATGCCTATCAACCAGGTCAGCCAGCAGTTCAACAGTATTGTTATGGCTCTTGCAGGTGCAAAACGTATCTTTGATCTTCTGGATGAAAAGCCGGAAGTGGATGAAGGCTACGTTACTCTCGTCAATGCAAAAGAGGAAAATGGTGTTCTTACCGAATCCAGCAAACGTACCGGCCGCTGGGCATGGAAGCATTTCCACAAAGCTGAGGGTACCACTGATTATATCGAGCTGAAGGGTGATATGGTCCTGGAGGATGTAGACTTTGGTTATAATTCCAACAAAATCGTTCTCCATGACATCAACATGTATGCACAGCCAGGCCAGAAGATCGCTTTTGTAGGCTCTACCGGCGCCGGAAAAACCACCATCACCAATCTTCTGAACCGTTTTTACGACATTCAGAAGGGTAAGATCCGTTATGACGGTATCAACATCACCAAAATCAAAAAAGATGATCTCAGACGCTCCATGGGCATCGTTCTTCAGGATACCAACCTGTTCACAGCAACCGTTATGGAAAATATCCGCTACGGAAATCTGGATGCCACAGATGAGGAGGTTATCGCAGCAGCAAAGCTTGCCAACGCCGACGGTTTCATCCGCAGGCTTCCGCAGGGTTATAATACCCTTCTTCGCGGAAACGGTGCAAACTTAAGTCAGGGCCAGAGGCAGCTTCTCTCCATTGCCCGTGCAGCCGTTGCAGACCCGCCCGTCCTGATCCTGGACGAGGCCACCAGCTCCATTGATACCCGTACCGAAAAGCTTGTACAGGATGGTATGGATAAGCTGATGGAAGGCAGGACGACCTTTGTGATCGCCCACAGACTTTCCACAGTACGCAACAGTGACTGCATCATGGTCCTGGAGCAGGGACGCATCATCGAGCGTGGTTCCCACGAGGAACTGCTTGCACAGAAGGGCCGGTATTATCAGCTGTATAACGGCTGATCCAGGCTCACAGTTATTTTCGATCTAAAATATTCAATACCAAAAACATGCAGGGTGTATCTTTTCTGATAGTCCTGCATGTTTTTTTATGCTATAATCCTTGATTGAAATCTATTTTTCCGGAAAGGAGTCTCCGTATTTTTATATATGAAACAGACTGAAGAATATTACTACGGCAGAATGCCGAAAGATAAACAAAACGTGTACCGTGCAATGCTTCACGGGCTTATGGAGCTTTCTGATGAGTTCCTGATCCCTCAGGTACCAACCACCGATGGAAACTGGCTCTATGATGTATTTTTCCAGCTTCGTCTTGATCACCCGGAGATTTTCTGGGCTGTGGGGTTTAAATACCGTTATTACAAGGACTCGCCAAATCTGATACTGATCCCTGAATACATCTTCGACAAAAATAAAATCCGGGAGCATCAGAAAGCCATGGGCGCGCGCGTAGACAAGCTCGTGCGCCCCGCCATGAAGTTTTCCGAGTGGGATAAGGAAAAATATGTCCATGACTTCATCTGCGAAAATATCCGCTACGACAAGCTGAAAAAGCCATATTCCCACGAGATCATCGGGCCTCTGGGCCATGGTGTCGGTGTCTGCGAGGGAATCGCCAAATCCGTAAAGGTTCTCTGTGATGCCCTTGGTGTATGGTGTATTATCGCCATCTGTGGGAACAATCCGGAAAAAGGGATCAAATACCGTCATACCTGGAACATCGTCCGGATCAACGGACAGTACTATCATCTGGATGCCACCTTCGATAATACTCTGGGCAAAAACGAAGACGGCTCAACCAGTATCCGTTACGATTATTTTAATCTGGATGACAAAAACATCTTTCGTGACCATGAACCACTGATCGCTCCGGCACCTCCCTGCCCGGATGGAAACCACTTTTATTACCGTGAGAAAAAGCTATCCTTCACCAAATTGGAAGACGTATACAAACGTGCCCTCCAGGCCGCAAAAAAAGGCCGCGAATTCACCTTCCACTGGCGAGGCGGATATCTCACCCGTGAAGTCCTCGCAGACCTTGTAGATCAGATCCAGGCCGCAGGAAAGACACGGGACAAAAAAGCCATCATCACACTCAACTGGCCTCAGGCTGTACTGCGATTTCATTTTGCGGAACAGCAGGCGGAAGGGAAGGTGTTTATTGAGGAAGTGAATGAAGGGGAGAAACTGTAACGTCATTTAAGAAATTCGATAGAGTCAAAATGCCACATATCATTATGCATATGTGGCATTTTTCTGTGAATATAATTCTAAAAATTAAAAGACTTTCCATAAATCAGATTTATAGAAAGCCTCTTAAGCACTGCGGATAACAGGACTTGAACCTGCACGGTTGCCCACTGGTACCTAAAACCAGCGCGTCTGCCAATTCCGCCATATCCGCATATTCAATTATATTTTCATCCTGTCTGATGATAAAAAAATAACGGAAAGCAAATGCTTTCCGCTAATGAGGCATCGGGGATTCGAACCCCGGACAACTTGATTAAAAGTCAAGTGCTCTACCGACTGAGCTAATACCCCATAAAAAGGACTGGGCTAGCTGGATTCGAACCAGCGAATGCAGCAGTCAAAGTGCTGTGCCTTACCGCTTGGCGATAGCCCAATGGGCGAAGGGTGGATACAGGGATTCGAACCCTGGGCCTCCAGAGCCACAATCTGGCGCGCTAACCAACTGCGCTATACCCACCACAACGTGCCTGAAGGGATTCGAACCCCCGACCCACGGCTTAGAAGGCCGTTGCTCTATCCAGCTGAGCTACAGACACATACTCTCTTCTCAGAGAAGCGGGTGATGGGAATCGAACCCACGTATCCAGCTTGGAAGGCTGGTGTTCTACCATTGAACTACACCCGCATGCTTGCGGTAATAAGTTTACAGCAGTCGGGGTGACAGGATTCGAACCTGCGGCCTCCTGGTCCCAAACCAGGCGCTCTAGCCAAGCTGAGCCACACCCCGATGTACCATTTACTTATGGTTTTTATTAAGTTGTTGTCGTCTTCGTTTGTGTTTCGTTTTCGTTTCCTGCCTGACGACAAGTGATATTATATTATAGCAATCTACAAATGTCAACACCTTTTTTGAATTTTTTTAAAAAAACTTTTTTTCACGTTTTTTCCGCCTATTTAAAGGTTTTCTTGTCATTTGCGACTGGCTTATGGTATCATGAAACCATAATTAAAGTCAAGAAAAAAAGCAAATAATAAGGAGATGTTTTTACATGGATATAAAATTATTTCAGCAGAAGCTTAATGACATCTGTGCCATCGCTGAGGAAAACAATAAGCAACTCTCCCAGCAGCAGATCCGTGATCATTTCGATGAATCGGATCTGAGCACTTCACAGCTTGTAAAGATCCTGCAGTATCTCAAATTAAAGGGGATCACCATCGAAGGCGCCGATGAAGCTGCCGGCGCTGCCAGAGCAGATGCTGTTTCATCCGAATCCAGCGACAAGGAAGAGCTTCCGGGTACCCGTGCTGCTCTTACTGCCGAGGAACAGGCTTATCTCAGTGACTATATGGAAAGCTTTTCCCCGGAGGGACTTGATCCGGATGATCTTGCGTCCCTCTTTCAGGCCTTTGCAAAGGGAGACACTGCTGCCGAAGGTGCACTGACACAGTTCTACATGGCTCAGGCAGCCCAGATGGCCACTGAACTGAACTGTGAGGAAATCCACCTGGCCGATCTCATTCAGGAGGCAAATCTGGCCCTTCTGGCGTCTCTCAAAGAGACAGACCCACAGGAGAAAAACGACACCTGGATGCGTGGTCGTATCCGCAGTGGGATCCTTCATGCCATTGAGGAACAGACACAGCAGAAATTCCGTGACGACTATCTGGTATCCAAGGTAGAAAACCTGGAGGCTGCGGTTAAAGAACTCACAGACGATGATGACGCCACCAAATTCACCATTGATGAGCTTGCCGTGATCCTGGATATGAATGTGGATGAGATCCGGGATGTACTTCGCCTTACCGGAGATGATAAATAAAGCTTTCTTCATATTCTTCACAAAAACGGGTCTGACATAGCTTGTCAGACCCGTAATCTTAATATTCTTTATGCTTTTTCTTCCCGTTTCAGCTCCGCCGGTTCTGCCAGATGGATCTTTCCTTCCCGAAATATGTGGATAAATACCTCCGCCATATCCGGATCGAACTGTTTTCCTTCCTCTTCTCTTATGATCCGAAGAGCTTTTTCCACTGGCATCAATTCCTTATAACAACGTTTGGATGTCATGGCGTCAAAGGAATCTGCGATGCAGAGGATCCTTGCAGATGCCGGGATATCTTCTCCCGCGATCCTCCTTGGATAGCCGTTTCCATCATAACGTTCGTGATGACCGATAACCGCAGGGATAACATAATCCAGCGACGGAAGGTGACGGATGATTCCGATGGACGCTTCCACATGACCTTTCATGATCTCATACTCTTCATCCGTAAGCTTGCCTTCTTTATTCAGGATATGCTCCGGGATCCCGATCTTTCCAACATCATGAAGAAGCGCCGCCTGACGGATGATCTCCACCATTTCCGTTGTATAGTTCAGCGCCTTCGCAAGACTTGTTGCGTAATAAGCCACATTGTTGGAATGTCCGAAGGTATAATGATCTTTGGTATCAATGGCTGCAGTCAGCGCATAGATCGTGGATTCATAGGACTGATAAATATGTTCATGATCGGATTTCTTACCCGCATTTTCTTCATCCAGGCTTTCCTTCAGCATGGTGTCAAAAATCTCGATGCCATTTTTACCGCTGCGCTTTACATGATATACTGCCAGGTCCGCATTATCCAGGAGCTCCTTTGCTGAGCGTGCCGCATAAGGCGCCGCACTGATTCCCACGCTTACCGTAAGGATCTTCAGCTTGTAGTCTGCAGAATCGTTGCGCATATGCAGGATCTGCTTCTGTATGGATTCTGCCAGATTTCTGGCGGAAAAAATATCGTAATTTGGCATCAGGACCGCAAATTCCTTGGCACTGTGACGTGCCACATATCCCTGTTCTCCCACACTTGCCTGGATGATATCTGCCACCTTTCGAAGTGCAACATCTCCCTGCTGATTTCCGTACAGCTGATTGTACAGCTTGAAATCATCAATATTGAACAGAATCAGTGCAAGCGAACCCTCTTTATTTTTTTCGTATTCCTCATCCAGGATCTCATAAAAATATTTCCGGTTCAGAAGGCCCGTCAGTTCATCGGTCCTTGCCTCAGTCCATGCCGCCTCATAAAGTCTGGCATTTTTGATGGCAATGGAAGCTACTGAGCTGACCGAAGACAACATGGCAAGGTCATTATGGTTCAGATTCCTGTGTCCGTCACCGGAAATCGCAATGATCCCGGCCAGATCATCATTTTGTCGAAGACCTGCACAATATTCGATACCCAGCTCTGAAAACATATGTTTCTCCGACTCCCACATGGATTTGTAGGCTGTGGAAGAACGAAAATCCCGGATCACCACACAGTCCTCATTTCTGGTAAGCCAGGTGACCACCGGATTATCCGCTTTCAGCGAAAAGGTCAGATCGTTCAACGGACGGTTGCTGTAAACAGCCTGATATTCCCCTGATTTTTTGTCTCTCAGACAAATATAGATCCGTCCTGCATTGGTAGTTTCCTTCAGCACATTTACCGTATTGCGCAGGATCTCTCCTACCCGGAGTGTCCTGGATACTGACTGGCTGAAATCTTTCAGCTCCTGAGACTGCTGGATCTCTTTTTTGATAAAAACATTGTTCATCAGACATTTCCACAGCACTGTGACCAGCCATGCAGATATAAGAAAAACGAAAGAAAAGATCAGCACATGATACTCACTGGCTGCAGGGAGCAACATTCGAATATAACTCATCAGGTACGGTGAAAGATTGATAAACAGTACTACCGTCAGGACCACGCCCACACCAAAGCAAACCCCATCTGACGCAAGACGGCGCATCTGGAACAGCCGTCTTCTGGTCAGTGCATAAAGCATCAGGACAGCATTGATCAGACCACTGACAATATCGATGGGAAATCCGGAAAATGCCGGCACTGCCAGCGCAAGGTTTCCCACAAAAATGATCAGTATCCCCACAAGGATCGGTTCGATCTGTTTGCGGTATCCGGGATGTCTCCGGCATCCGCGGTACATGGTAATAAAAATCTGGATAATGGTGATCCCTGATACCACAAAGAACAGAAGGAACCAGGGTGTGATCTTATAAACAAAATGCGCACCACCGTTTTTACGGATCAGATCTGGCCAGCGCAGGATGATCCCGCCCGGGAGGTTGATCATAAAAAGCAGCAGCATCAAAAGCAATGGGATCTTGCTTTTTCTGCCCATACGCACTCCCATGAATTCGCTGATGAACACATAGTAAAAATATGGCAGAAACAGGATTCCTGCCAGAGACACATAATACCACAGGATGTAAGAGGGGCCTGCTTCCATACGCATCAGAAAAGAGCCCAGCGTCCAGCAGAGCATTCCTCCCAGCACACACATGAAACTGTTGATGATCCGGCTGCGCTTACCAGCCAGAAGAGTCAGTATCATAAATGTATAGAAAAAAACTGAAATGATTGAAAATGATATATAGCTTTCCATAGTTACTTCCTCATATTTCCGAATCCGATCTCATCCTGCAGTCTCAAAAGTTCCGCCACCTCATAATAAGGAGTGCTCATATGCCGTGGTTTCCGTCCTTTTCTGGACTCATACAGATGAAAGGTACCACAGCGCAGGATGGTCACCACAAGGGGATCCATTCCCAGGATTTTCTTCAGATCTCGGTAATCCTGATCGATATATTTGAAATACGTGGTCAGAAGTTCTTTCAGAATATCCGTGCTCATAGCCTGATACATCAGCGCTTCTTTTTTTACTTCTATATAAAGATGCAGATATGGGCGTTTTTTCTCATTATATTCTTTCACTGCGATCCAATCCGTAACCGGCTGCCCGGACAGCTGGATCACACTTTTGATACCATTTTCCGAAATCCTGGTAAAGCCTGCGATATCAATGATCCACGGAACACGGTCTATGTACTCAAATCTTGGGATCTGTGTCCGATCCTCCTGGTTGGTAAGCCCCACGCATCGATACATATCTCCCACACGGTACCTGGCAAAGGCTCCGCCCTTCAACACAGTGATCACAAGCTCATATTTCTCCCCGGGAACAACCTCATCCATAAGATAGGTCGGAGGAATGAACGTGGGATCCTCATAATTATGGAGCATATCCTTTTCGGTGATAAATTCATAAAAGCAGGTATCCGGGAAAAAGTACATTCCGTTCCTGGTCCAGGTCTCGGTTCCTATAATGGAAGGTTCCGTTCCTGCAAAAAGCTCCATGGGCCGAACTCCCCACATTTCCTCCAGATCATCCTTATAGCACTGGTTGTCGGTTCCTGCCACCATAAATCCCTTCAGGCGAAAAAGGTCTTTCGGAAGAAGCTCCCGTTTCTCCTTCTTACAGATCTTTTTGGCATTCAGGATCCTTTTCAGCATCTTTGGTTTATACTGCAGAAGTTCCGAAAAGGAGATTTTGCTTTTTCCTGATGATACGCTTCCGGTGAGGCTCTGGCTTACTGCATAGGCCACACTTCCAAGTCCGAAGAAAAATTCCACGTCCTGTTTCATGGCCATCTTGAAGCCCTCTTTGTTCCGCTCACCAAAGCTCATATTTACCGCATCTTCCACTTCCGGAAGAAAACGGATGTCGATATCTTCTTTCAGCGCCAGTGGAAAAAGACCGGTAGCAAAAGGCAGCGGTGCCAGTCCGTAAAGGATCTTGTCCGTTTCCTCCACATCAAATTTGCCCTTTTCACGGCTTGTAGCTAATATGAGGCAGGCAACTACATTGTTCCTGTAAGTATCCAGCATACTTCTTGTGTATGGTGCTACCTTTATCGGATGGCGTCCGCCTTCCCAGGTCGTCTGTATCCAGATGATCGGATTCCCCGGAAGAGTTTCACTTCTCTTCTGGAGAAGCATATCCGCATAATCCTCATAAGTGGTAAGAGGTACCAGCCGACGGAACTCGTCGATCCCGGATGGTCTCCTGCCCTTCAGAATGCTTTTGCCCAGTTCACAGTCTGACCAGAGCTGGATCTGCTCTTCCATCAGGCGATTCTGGATCTTCATGTAATCCTGCATTGTCAGATCAAGAAATCCGCAATATTCTTTCCAGATAGCATCATACTGCTGTTTTCGAAGCTTTTCGCCAAGACTCACCGCCTTTTCCCCCCTTTTCGCCATGTTTTCATGCAGGCAGCTGTACTGTTTCGGTCTGGGATCAGAAAGGGAGTTGTCTGCTGATACGCTCCGTAATTACTGAATGTTTCCGGAAACACGATCCTGTCCTGGTAAAAAATGTACAATATGTTCCACACGATAAGGACCCCAAAAGCCCCCATTGCCTTCCCGGATCCCAGAAATCCGGCCAGGCAAAAATAAAATCCGGCGAACCACAGAACGCCAGGATGTCGGCAGAGTGCATAAACACCCTCTGTATAGGCCAGCCTTTCATGATTTTCTTTGACATATGTCTCATCAAAGGGCAGCGCAAAAAACAATGTATAGATCAACAGTCCCAGAAACAGGATCGCTGCTGTCAGAAAAACAGCAGAAATAAAAAAAGAACTTCCCCGCCGCGGCCAGCAGCTCCGGATCACCAGACCTGTTGACACTGCGATCAGGAAACATCCTATGCTAAAAAACGGATGAAGAAAGCTTTTTTTCAATCGGATACTGTTATGATCATACAGGAAGCAGCATAAAAAGCCGATACTCCCTATAATAACCGCAGTCATCTGTATTTTCCCCCTTCATTTATGCAAAGCGGACCTTCTCATTCCGCTCTGCTGCATTCTCAGGAACGAGACCCCTTCATGGTCAGTACCCTAAAGAATGCTCTATATTACTAGAAAACAACTACTTGTTCATTATATAGCACATAGCTGACTTTCGCAATCGTTTTTGACTAATATATGCTGAATATTGGCACAAATTTTATCAATTATGACAGTTTATTTGTTTTTTCTGCCGGAATCAGAGGTAACGAATCTCTACGTGCATTTCGCCCTTTCCATCTGTCTCCATTACTGCATAGCTTGGACGGCGTCCCCGTTGTCTGGGATAAGCCAGACTTCCGGGATTTACCAGAAGCACACCTGCTTCCTTTTCAACAACCGGTACGTGGATATGTCCGAAAAAAGCTGCATTGCATCCCCTTGAGCGGGCAGCTTCTGCCAGCTGATCAAAGGCCATGGATACACCGTAGTAATGACCGTGAGTTACCAGGATCTTATTTCCCTCGACCTCGATCACATCTTCTCTCGGAAGATCCGAGAAAAAATCATTATTTCCGGACACAATACTGCAGGGACATTCTGCAAGGGCTTCGATATAAAATTCTCTGCCTTCCACATCTCCGCAATGTACCAGCATGTCAAAAGGAGCCTCCCGATTTATCGCGATCTCCAGGTTTTCATCTCTTCCGTGAGTATCGCTTACGATCAGCACCTTCATACAAGCTCTTCCTTTATAAGGCAAAGAGCTTTTCCACGATGGCTGATCCTGTTCTTTTCTTCCATGGAAAGCTCTGCGGAAGTACAGCCATATTCCGGAAGATAAAAGATCGGGTCATAGCCAAAGCCATTCTCCCCTTTTTCCTCGTAGCCGATGCGGCCTTCCATGGCAGCACGGACTGTCTTTCTTCTGCCATCCGGGAAAACTGCCGCAATAGCACATACAAAACGTGCAGTACGTTTCTCATCGGGTACATCTTCCAGACGCTGGATCAGGTTTGCGTTTTTAATATGATAAGAAGTATCCTCACCCATATAGCGTGCGGAATAGATTCCCGGCTCTTTGTTCAGATAGTCGATCTCCAGACCGGAATCATCTGCCAGAACGATCTCGCCGGTCATTTTACTGATTGCTTCTGCCTTGATCATGGCATTTTCTTCAAAGCTTTTTCCATTTTCATCAATATCCGCATGGATCCCGGCATCCTTCAGGGAAAGGATCTCCAGAGAAGGATCCGCAAGTATCTTTCGGATCTCCTTCATTTTATCCTCATTTCCGGTAGCAAAAATGATCTTTTTCATTCTTTAATACTTCCTTTCTTCGGCGGACGTGGTCCAAGAAACTGGTAATAGTAGGTTTTCATCATTCCGTTATAGATCTTACGGTTTTTATCTGCCTTTCGGCCGATGTCATTCTCTGCCTTGTCATAGGCAGTGATCAGATACATGGACCAGCGATCCAGCCCCTTATAGCTTTCACCGATCTCACGGTACAGTGCAGGGAGATTGGATTTTTCTTCGATCCGCTCACCATATGGCGGATTTGTCACGATAAAACCAAAGGGTTTGGAATGGCGGAGTTCACTGACCGGGCGCTGCTGGAAATGGATCAGTCTGTCCACTCCTGCCATTTTTGCGTTGGCGCGTGCTGCCTTGATGGCAGCTGCATCGATATCAAAGCCCTGGATATCGGTTTCAATATCAAGATTTACACGTTCTCTGGCTTCTTCTCTTGCATCCTCCCAGCATTCCTTCGGGATCAGATGCTCCCAGCTCTCGGCCAGAAAATGACGGTTCAGTCCCGGCGCCATATCCGCTGCCATCATTGCCGCCTCAATAGGAAAGGTGCCGCTTCCGCAGAACGGATCGACAAGAATACGGTCCTTTTTCCAGGGAGTGAGCATCAAAAGAGCACTGGCAAGCGTCTCGGTGATAGGTGCCTTGACAGTCATCTGGCGATACCCTCTCTTATGGAGGGATACTCCTGAAGTGTCGATTCCGATCAGAGCTACGTCTTTCATAAAGGCCACACGGATAGGAAATTCCGGACCGTCTTCCGGAAACCAGGAAATCCCGTAGATGCCTTTGAGACGCTCTACAATGGCTTTTTTCATAATGGACTGGATATCAGATGGACTAAAAAGCTTACTTTTGATGGAGTTTGCCTTGGCTACCCAGAATTTACCGTTTTTCGGTATGTAATTCTCCCATGGGAGAGCCTTGGTCTTTTCAAAAAGCTCATCAAAAGTCTCGGCCTTTACTTCGCCTATTTTCAGAAGCACACGTTCTGTGGTACGAAGGAACAGATTGGCGTCTGCCACACCCTGGGCATCAGCCTCAAAGGTTACTCTTCCGTCTTCCACCCTGGTCACTTCATAGCCAAGATCCAGTATTTCACGCTTCAGCACCGCCTCTGTTCCAAAATGACAGGGCGCCGTTAATTCCCACAGATTCATAAAGTGATCTCCCGTACTGTATTTCCTTCAAAATCTTTAATGGTAAAAATTCCGTTCTCAAGAATTGCATAGGTCGGCGGGTTACCTTCCTTTGGAATGGATACGGAACCTGGGTTCAGAAGGATATAATTCCCCATATTTTCTGCCTTCAGCACATGTGTATGGCCGTGGATCAGAATGTCTCCGTCCATCATCGGCGGAAGATTATCCTTATTATAGATATGACCGTGTGTGGCGTACATCGTTTTTCCTTCGATGGCAAGGATACAGTAATCTGCCATAACCGGGAAGTCCAGGACCATCTGATCCACCTCTGCCTCACAGTTTCCGCGTACTGCATAGATCTGGTTTTTTCTCTCATTTAAAAGGCGGATGACTTCCTTTGGTGCGTATTCCTTCGGAAGGTCATTTCTTGGTCCGTGATAAAGCAGATCTCCCAGAAGCACCAGTCTCTCCGCCTTCTCCTTGTCATATGCTTCCAGCATTTTCCGGCAGTAATATGCCGAACCATGTACATCGGACGCAAACATATATTTCATAATCTTTTCTCCTTGTAATTTGTGTTGGTTTTTATCTCTGTTCTTTACATTATCATGATTTCCTTTAAAATACAAGATTTGTTACAGATATGCATTCGCAATCTGATTTGATATTGTCCGCTTTTTTTATCCGCGCACAAGATTTCTCCCTCTGTAGGCTGCAAATCCACCAATCACGGACCTGGTACGACAGCCCTGTCTTGCCAGGCTCCGGGCAGCCTGCATGCTGGCGCCGCCGCGGTCGCAGTAAAATATCAGCAGCTTATCTTTGGGAAAACGATATTTCTGATCCTGTTTTTTCTCAAGATATTCCTCCAGCTCTCTGTATGGAATATTTACCGCGTTCCGGACATGTCCCCTTCTGTAGGCGGCAGGATCCCGGAGATCTATGATAACAGCGTCGCTGCGCTCCACATAATAATCCAGCATTTTTGCAGAGATAGTTTCGATCTGAAACATGGAAAAAATCTCCTCTTTTTGGTATATTATATGGAAGCTTCCGGGTGAATGTTCCCTTATATGTATTTAAGCGGGAAAAGCCATCTCTGACTTTTCCCGCTTTTCTTATCCTTTAATATCTGTCAGAGCCTCTGTCCTTCTCAGAATCATATTCATCGGAAATTTTGTTTCCGTAGCTGCTTTTGGAACTGTTCCTGGAAGAATTTCCAGAACTGTTCTTAGAGCTGTTTTTTCCGCAATTTCTGGAAGCACTTTCCCCGTGATTTTTTCCTGCATAATTAGACTCATTTCTGTCTGTTTCGTAATTTTTCGCCATTTGAATTACCTCCTGATGAAGTTGATTTTACGGCTTTCCCAAGCTTTCTGCCGCTTTTTATTACAGGAAATAGTATCCCAAAAAGTTTGGAGATTATTCGCCAAAATCATATTGCTTTTTTTTCCAGTTTATATTATAATCATTCTTGTAAAAAGAATTTACCCTTCAAAAATTTTTTTTACATAACCCCTTATTTAATTATTTATACTCCCCTCGAAACACCCGGTAGCTCCCCTACCGGGTGTTTCTCTATACAAAAACAAGCCGCCGGATGACGATCACAGTCGCTCCGGCAGCTTGTTTTTTATCCGTTGATCGGATTTACATGCACCATACAGTGCTTTACATCTTTGAATTTATTCTCGATCGTATGATGTACATTTTCCGCAATATCATGTGCATCAAAAAGGGAAATATTTCCATCTGCTGCGATTTCGATATCCACATACATCTTGGATCCGAAAAGACGGGTTTTAAGAAGGTCTACTCTTCTGACGCCCGGTACCTTGAGGATCTCTCTCTTCATGGATTCCTCAGTTTTTGCATCACAGGAATGATCTACCATCTTGTCAATGGCATCCCTGAAAATGTCGATCGATGCCTTGGCGATCATAACGCAGATCACGATACTGGCGATCGGGTCCAGGATCGGGTATCCCAGTCTTGCACCTAAAATACCGACAAACGCTCCGATAGAGGAAAGTGCATCTGAACGATGGTGCCATGCATCTGCCATCAGGGCTCCTGAATTGATCTTCTTTGCAGCACCTCTTGTATACCAGAACATCCACTCTTTTACCACAATGGATACCACTGCTGCAATCAGTGCAAGTGTTCCCGGAATGGCAATGGTTCCGCCGGATGTGCTTTTTACGATATCACGGGCACCGGTAATTCCGATCCCGAGACCAGTGACAAGCAGCATTCCTGCAAGGACAATGGAAGAAACACACTCCATTCTTTCATGTCCGTACTGGTGCTCTTTGTCTGATTTCTTTGTAGAAAGACGGACACCGATGATTACGATGAAGGTGCTTCCCACATCTGATGCAGAATGAATGGCATCCGAGATCATCGCTCCTGAATGTGCCACAATACCTGCGATCAGTTTAAATACAGATAATAAAAGGTTTACCAGAATACTGATCCCGGATACCTTCATTGCTGTCTGCTGTTCCCATGAAGCTGTTTTTTCTGTATCATGTATAATTGTTTTGTTTTCTGTGTGTTCCATAAACAGAATCTCCTTTTAAATATATGATCAGGTTCTTCTTATGGCACAACATTTTCCGTGAAAAAACCGGCGGTTCCTTCACTACTCGCTGCAGTGCGATTTTCCGCCGGTGTTCTTTCTTTTCTGTATAGGGATATCCCAGCTTCTACCTTCTGTTCCATCCATATTTTGCAGTAAAAAAGACATACCTGCGAAACATACACTGTCCCGCAGATATGTCTGAAAGCAAAGTCACATTCTGCTTCACCTCATATTCTGTGAATGCAGGTTCTTTGCAATTACGTTTAAATCCATATCCGCTGCCGCTTCCTGCGGCCCGGCCCCATGCCTTCGATAAATATTTTCGATTCCGAAAAGCATCGCCTGCTCAGTTTGTACTGTTGATCTCGCATCCTGTTCGAATGTAATGCAGTGCAAAGAGAATTTTTACAGTCTTACGGGTCTCCCGCTTAACTTCTCAGAAAGGATACACCATATGTCCTCTGTTAGTCAAGCCAAAGTTTTTTATTTTACAGGTAGATATCTTCAACTTTCTGTTTATTCCATGTCTGGAAACATGCTTCGCACTGCACAGTTCTATATCAAATAATAGATCCTCAGTTGTTTGTCAAAAAACCGGGAGCGGATAAATCCGCTCCCGGTTAAGTCTACGATCTGTATTCAGTTGGAATGACTGATTATGCCTGCGGGCCGGCTGCAACGAGTGCTTTACCAGCTGCATTTCCTTCATATTTAGCAAAGTTCTTAACGAATCTTGCAGCAAGATCTTTAGCCTTTGTCTCCCACTCTGCAGCATCTGCATATGTGTCACGTGGGTCAAGGATTGCAGGATCTACGCCCGGAAGCTCTGTCGGAACCTCGAAGTTGAAGAATGGGATTTTCTTTGTCGGAGCTTTAAGGATAGATCCGTCAAGGATAGCATCGATGATACCACGAGTATCTTTGATGGAGATACGTTTTCCAGTTCCATTCCATCCTGTGTTAACGAGGTATGCTTTCGCACCGCTCTTCTCCATTCTCTTAACGAGCTCCTCAGCATATTTTGTCGGATGAAGCTCAAGGAATGCCTGTCCGAAGCATGCGGAGAATGTAGGAGTAGGCTCTGTGATTCCACGCTCTGTACCAGCAAGTTTAGCTGTGAATCCGGAAAGGAAGTAGTACTGTGTCTGCTCCGGTGTCAGGATAGATACTGGAGGAAGTACGCCGAATGCATCTGCGGACAGGAAGATAACCTCTTTCGCTGCCGGTGCAGAAGATACAGGGCGAACAATGTTCTCGATGTGGTTGATCGGGTAGGAAACACGTGTGTTCTCTGTTACGCTCTTGTCAGCGAAGTCGATCTTGCCCTCAGCATCAAGTGTTACGTTCTCAAGAAGAGCGTTTCTCTTGATCGCATTGTAGATGTCCGGCTCAGACTCTTTGTCAAGGTTGATAACCTTAGCGTAGCATCCACCCTCGAAGTTGAATACTCCGTTGTCATCCCAGCCATGCTCGTCATCACCGATCAGAAGACGCTTAGGATCTGTGGAAAGTGTTGTCTTACCTGTTCCGGAAAGACCGAAGAAGATTGCTGTGTTCTCTCCGTTAAGGTCTGTGTTTGCAGAGCAGTGCATGGAAGCGATGCCCTTCAGCGGCAGATAGTAGTTCATCATGGAGAACATACCTTTCTTCATCTCTCCGCCGTACCATGTATTAACGATAACCTGCTCACGGCTTGTAATGTTGAACATTACAGCTGTCTCAGAGTTAAGTCCTAATTCTTTGTAGTTCTCAACTTTAGCCTTGGATGCGTTGTAAACAACGAAATCCGGCTCAAAGTTCTCAAGCTCCTCAGCTGTCGGCTGAATGAACATGTTTGTTACGAAGTGTGCCTGCCATGCAACCTCAACGATGAAACGGATAGCCATACGTGTGTCTTTGTTAGCTCCGCAGAATGCATCTACTACGAAAAGTTTCTTGTTGGAAAGCTCCTTCTTGGCAAGATCTTTAACTGCATTCCATGCTTCCTGAGTTGCCGGATGGTTATCGTTCTTGTACTCATCGGATGTCCACCAAACTGTGTCCTTGGAGTTCTCATCCATAACGATATATTTGTCTTTAGGGGAACGTCCTGTGTAGATACCTGTCATTACATTGACAGCACCAAGCTCACTGACCTGACCCTTCTCAAATCCTTCAAGCTCCGGTTTGGTCTCTTCCTCAAATAATGTCTCGTAGGAAGGATTGTACACGATCTCAGTTGTTCCGGTAATACCATACTTTGTTAAATCGATTTTTGCCATCTTAACATTTACCTCTCTTCTTTAATAGTAATTATGATAGCCACCTACTGCTGCAGGTTTTTGTCATCCTGCCATAGGAATTGGTCATTCCAACATCCCTATCCACAATTATACATAAATTGTACGTAAAAGCAACCAAAAAAATTCATTTTCCGCAAAAAAATGATAAATCTTTAACAGTGACGTTTTGGTACTGTCAGATTTTACTCCATCTATACTTGACTTTTTCAGAATAATGGCTACAATATATCTGATTATAGTTATTATATATATTTATAATAGTAACTATATGATTTTAATATATAGAAAGAAGTGATTTCTATGTCAGATATTCTGATCAAACGTAATCATATGGAAATCCCTTGGCACAACTACGTAAGTACCAGGAACAGCCAGCCCATTACAGAAGCTTCTCTTTCCGAAAAAGCTTCCCTGATCGGCCGTACAGGCATGATGCTTCTCTCCTGTGGGACCGGTGCCTGGCGGGTACGGAGTTCCATGAATACATTGTCAGAAGCACTTGGTATCACCTGTTCCGCAGATATCGGACTGATGTCCATAAGCTACACCTGCTTTGACGGTGAGAGCAGTTTTTCCCATGCACTTAGTCTGACTACCACCGGCGTAAATACTTCCAGACTGAACAGGCTGGAACATTTTGTCAGTGATTTTCCTGCGGAGGGTATCCATATGAGCGGTGAAGCACTGCACAGTCAGTTAGATGAGATCGAGCGGATCCACGGGCTTTATTCCCCTGCCGCCCTGGGACTGGCTTCTGCACTGGCCTGTGGTGCATTTACTTTTCTTCTGGGCGGTGGCCCGCTGGAAATGATCCTGGCTTTTGCAGGCGCAGGCATCGGAAACGCCATCCGCTGCAAGCTTGGCAAGCATCATTTTACTCTGTTTATGTGCATTGCAGTTTCTGTTTCCTCCGCCTGTCTTGTATATGCAGGCTTCCTGAAGCTGGCAGAGCTTCTGTTCCACATTTCCGTCCAGCATGAGGCCGGGTACATCTGTTCCATGCTGTTTATCATTCCGGGCTTTCCGTTTATCACAAGCGGGATCGACCTTGCCAAGCTGGATATGCGTTCCGGTCTGGAACGACTGGCCTACGCCATTATTGTTGTAATGGTGGCTGCTGTCTCTGCCTGGCTGATGGCACTGCTTCTTCATCTGAAGCCTGTGGATTTCCTGCCTCTGGAGCTTTCGGCAGCTCAGAGGATCCTGTTCCGGCTTCTGGCAAGCTTCTGCGGGGTATTCGGCTTTTCGGTCATGTTCAACAGCCCTGTCCGTCTAGCCGCAGCTGCCGCATTCATCGGCGCACTGTCCAACACTTTACGTCTGGAGCTTGTTGATCTTGCCGGTTTCCCACCTGCTGCCGCGGCTTTTTTCGGAGCACTGACAGCCGGACTTCTGGCCTCCCTCATTAAAACCAAAGTGGGATATCCCAGGATTTCCATTACCGTACCATCCATTGTGATCATGGTTCCCGGACTTTATCTCTACCGGGCAATCTACAATCTGGGAATCATGTCCCTGAATGTTTCCGCCTCCTGGTTTGCAGCTGCGATTCTGATCATCGTTGCTCTTCCCCTGGGCCTTATTTTCGCCAGGATCCTTACGGACAAAATGTTCCGCTACTGCACCTAATTGGCATACAAAAAGGACTGCTTTCTGTAGCTTCCGGTCATCAGCTATCCTTCTGATAACCGGAGCAATACAAAAGCAGTCCTTTTTTGTACATTCTATTTCATTACGATCTCATCCGCGATCCCGATCATTTTTTCCAAGCGGTCCGCAAATTTATGGATGGGGAGAAAAACGCCCAGTCCGTCATAACGTTTTCCACCATCCTCCACAGAATCCTGCCCATAATATACAAAGGCTCTTGGAAGCTTCTTCTGAATTGCCATCATGATATCCCATACAGCCGCATAGGCCTGTGCCTCCGTTTCCTTTTCCCTTACGCTGTCCGGAAGCTCATACACCAGCAGCACACCGATATGTTCGCCCATTTTGTACTCTTCTACTTCCATGGTATCTTCATCATAGGCATGGCGCTTCCGGTAGCCATACGCCAGATACATCTTTACGCCCTGCTTCTCCCTGTATATCCTGCGGAACCGGTCGTAATCCCTATCACTTACATGAATTCCCTTTTCCCGCAGAAAATTTCCTTTTTCATCTGTGAGAAACACCGGATTCTCCTGTCCATCTGCATTGAACCTGAACGGTGCCAGAAAAGAATTTCGCAGAAGATCAAACATACTGTTCTGGCAGATCGCCATAAGGAGAGCTGTCAGATCACGGTTTTTATATGCGTCCAGCAATGCATAGGCGAATTTTTCCGGAGGAAGATATCCGCATTCTATGTCTGTATCCGCATCCATGGATTCATAGAAGGTCTCCGTCAGCCGTCTGCACGCCTCCGGATCCTTCAGGATCTTTTCAAATAAAAGCTCCGCCTTTTCCTCTCTTGGGAATAATGTGCTGTTTTCCACAATTCCTCACCCTTTCTAATCTCTATGTTTACTGGAAAACATCAGAATAAAGCTGATCAGAAGCAAAACATCCGATACCCAGATTGCCGGGATCCCCAGCCTCATGGACAGATTTCCTCCGCCACCGGCTCCAATGGCAAAAAAGAAAATTATTCCGAAATAATAAAGAGCCTGCTTCAGCTGTTCCGGACGTTTTTCACGACAATACACGGACAACGCCGCCGTGCCGCTTCGTAAATTTCCGATGCACATAGTGCTTGCATAGGAATAACCGCCCACCTTCCGGAAGGTCTGTACCTGCATGGCGCAGGAAAAGGATACCAGTACGGTTGCCAGCATATCCAATTCTCCCGGCATAAATCCCACCACAAAAAGGATCAGGATCTCGATCAGCAGGATCATCTGCCTCCAGTGAAGTTTTTTTGCATATTTAAAGGTACTCTGGATCCGCTCCGCCGCTACAACACCAATGGCAAAGGCTAAAACAGGAAACAGATACCTTAAACCGTCTCCCCACTGTCCTGTCATAAAATTATGGCTCATCAGAACCACGTTGCCTGTCTGGGCGTTGGAAAACACCTCATCTCTTGTAAAGTATGTGTAGGCATCCTGAAATCCGCCGGACATTGCCAGAAATACACTTGTTATAAAAGCTTCTGACATCTGCCGGTCCGCATTTTGCAGCTTTCCGCCTCCTGAAACCACTCTAAATCACTCCTGTCATTGATTTTTTTCCTCGGGTGTATTATAGTTTGCTCAGAAGCAAATGTAAAAAGTATTATTAATATCGTAAACATATTAAAATCATATCACAGGATGGAGACAATACATGATCACTTACGACTACTACCGGATCTTTTATTATGTAGCCCAGTATAAGAGCTTTACCAAGGCAGCAAGAGCTCTTCACAACAACCAGCCAAATATCACCCGCTGTATGAACAACCTGGAGCAGGAGCTGAAATGTACGCTCTTTCTCCGCTCCAACAAGGGAATCGCACTTACACCGGAAGGCCGCCAGCTTTATGAACACGTTGCCCTGGCTTTTGAGCAGCTGTCCATCGGCGAGGAGGAAATCCGCCAGAACGGAGAGCTGGAGCATGGTCTGGTTTCCATCGGCGCCAGCGAAAATGCCCTGCGTCTGATCCTTCTGGAAAAGCTGGAGCTGTTCCGCGAGCAATATCCCCATGTTCGCCTGCGCCTCTTTAACCATTCTACTCCTCAGGCAGTACAGGCACTGAAAAATTATGCGGTGGATTTCGCTATTGTCACTACTCCGATCTCCATCCGCAAGCCTTTACAGAAAAAAAGTCTCCTGCGTTACCGGGAAATTCTTGTATGCGGAAGCAAATATAAGGATCTGACCACTGCCCCTATCAGCATCCATGAGCTTCAGGATCTGCCCTTTGTAGGTCTTGCGGAAGGGACCAGCACTAGAGAAATGTATATGAATTACTTTATGGAAAACCGTGTTTCTTTTCATCCTGACATCGAGGCAGCAACTACAGACCAGGTCCTTCCCATGATCGTCCACAATCTGGGAATCGGCTTTTACCCCGAGCCCCTTGCCCGGGAAGTGATCAATGACGGGAAGATTTTTGCCCTTCAGCTTAAGGAGCCGCTCCCTCAGAGAGAGGTCTGCTTAGTCACAAACAGCAGTACTGCCATGAGTACTGCTGTCAAAAAAGCTATTGAATTTATTGTGTAAATCCCTGAGGCGGATCAGCCATTTACATTTATTGTTCCACTGTCCGCTCAATATGCATGGCAAGATAACCAATTTCAATAGGATCCAGCTCTTTACCCAGGCTTTTGCCCAGGCTCTCACAGACATCCTCCGCGATCCTGTAGGATTCCGGATATTTTTCTTCTATATATTCATTCATATCCAGCTTCAGTGTCTCCCCTGTGGAGACACGGGCTACCATATATTTGATATGGTTCATCATACGGTTGTAGGACAGGGAGATCACATCGATCTTTCTTCCTGTGGCCATCTCGATCATGGCGATGCATTCCCGTACCGTTCTTGCTGTCTGCATGGCAACAGACACCTTTTCATCTCCAAGTGCTGAGTGAATATGAAGTGCCACATATCCCACCTCATGCTCGTCGATTTCAATATCCATCCGCTCCTTCAGGATCTTCTTCAATACCTCCGCCACCTTGAATTCGCTGTAAAAAAGCACCTTGATATCATCCGTCAGAGGATTGCTGATCTGCTCATGATTCCGGATACGTCCCACTGCAAAGGAAATATGATCAGCAAGGGGAAACAGGATCCTTCTGTCTATGGTATCCCCAAAGGTCTTCTCAGCTTCTCTCAATATCTCATCTGCGATCTCCAGAAATTCCGGTGCTATGCTCTTTGCCAGTTCTTTTGCTGAGCCACGTTCTGTCTCCTGAGCCAGCCTGTAAATAGTACAGTCTGCCGGAGCCTCAAAACGCTGGCTGACCTTCTTTCCAAATCCCACACCTTTTCCCAGAAGTACATATTCCTGGTTTTCTTCCATATTTATGGCAATGATGCCGTTATTGTTCAATACCTTGCTCACTCTGTACATCTTTTTCCCCACCATTTTTATATATCCTGCTGCTTTTCCACATTCCACCACTGTCTGCCCCGGATTTTCAGTCGACATTTTTGTCTGCAGCTGTTGATTTTCTTTATCGTAACAGAATCTTTCTTTTGTGTAAAGCCCTTCTGACAGACAGTTATTTTCTTTGCCACAGGAAAAGCGCGCCCGGGCATTAGGCGCGCTTTTCACAAAACCAATCTTCTATATTATTGCTGAAAAATTTCCTATTCTTCCACAGTCTCTACTGCGAACAGCGGCTCTCCTGCCTTGATCTCTCCATTGGCAAGAAGGCGTACTCTCTGATTATCCTCGATCTCTGTGCAAAGGATCGGAGAACATAAGGACGGAGCGTTTTCTATAAGATACGGGATGTCAATCTTCATCAACGGCTCGCCTTTTTTTACATGCTGTCCCTGCTCTACCAGGATCTCGAAGCCTTTTCCTTCCAGCTTTACAGTATCAATGCCGATATGGAGGAGCATAGGAAGATCTGTATCTGTCTGGAATCCGATGGCATGCTTTGTGTCAAAAATAAACTCTACCTCGCCGTCTTCCGGAGCACAGATCACCGGGTCCTTCGGTGTGACTACAGCACCCTCTCCCATCATTCCTTCCGCAAAGCCTTCATCCGGCGCTGTGGAAAGGTCTGCGGCGATACCGGTTACCGGGCTGTAGACAATCGCTGTTCTGAGAACCTTTTTCTCTGGCTGCGTGCTGGCTTCGGATGTCGGAGCTGTGTTCTGAGTAGCCTCACCTGTACTTTCTGCTGTACGCTCTGTATCAGACTGAGCCTGATTTTCCGCATTGTCTGTTTCTTTCTCATTTGCACCTTCAAAATATTCATTCGGCGCTGTCTCCAGATAATCCTCCAGCTTGGATTTGATCACAGTTACCTGCGGACCGTAGATGATCTGGACACCCTGGCCTTTTTTCACGATTCCTCTGGAACCTGTTGTTTTCAGAATGTCGTCGTTAACTCTTGCTGCGTCATGGACGGTGATACGGAGTCTTGTTGCACAGCAGTCCACATCACTGATGTTTTTCTTTCCTCCAAGGCCGGCTGTGATGGCTTCGCTTACCGGGTCTGCAGATGTACTTCCTGCTGCTTCACCGGCTTTTCCGGCTTCTTTTCTTGCGTTTACATCTGCTTTTGTATAAAGCTTTGTTTCTGTGTCGTCATCCTCACGTCCCGGAGTCTTAAAGTTGAACTTTTTGATCAGGAAGGTGAAAATCACATAATAGAGAATAAAGTAAATGATACCTACCGGGATAATCCTGAACCAGCTTGTCTTTGCATTTCCCTGAAGGATTCCGAACAGGAACAGATCCAGGAAACCGCCGGAGAAGGTAAGTCCTACTGCAATGTTCAGCATATGTGCGATCATATAAGCCGCGCCTGCAAGAACAACCTGTACTGCAAACAATGCAGGAGCTACAAACAGGAAGGAGAACTCCAGTGGCTCTGTGATTCCTGTAAGCATACATGCAAGGGCTGCTGAAAGAAGAAGTCCGCCTGCTGCTTTTTTCTTCTCAGGCTTTGCACAGCGGTACATGGCAAGAGCAGCTCCCGGAAGACCGAAGATCATGAAAATGAACTCTCCGGAAAAATATCTTGTTGCATCAGCACTGAAATGCGCTACATTTGCGGAATCTGCAAGCTGGGCGAAAAAGATGTTCTGTCCGCCCTGTACCATCTGGCCTGCAACCTCCATAGTCCCGCCAACGGCTGTCTGCCAGAATGGCATATAAAATACGTGATGAAGTCCGAATGGGATCAGCGCGCGTTTGATAATACCGAAGATCAGGGTTCCGACATAGCCGCTGCCTGTTACAAGACCGCCCAGAGCATAAATACCGTTCTGGACTGCCGGCCATACGAAATACATCAGGATTCCCACAAACATATATACAATGGTGGAAATGATGGGCACAAATCTGGAACCACCGAAGAAGGAAAGTGCGTTTGGAAGCACGATCTTATGAAAACGGTTGTGCAGAGCCGCAACACCAAGGCCGACGATAATACCGCCAAACACACCCATCTGCAAAGACTGAATGCCGCAGACAGAAGTTACAGTACCTTCCAGAACGCTTTTTGCGATCTGTCCGTCTGCTGTGATCTTGTCATTTACTACCAGCATACCGTTGATGGCTACGTTCATAACGAAGTAAGCGATCAGTGCGGAAAGAGCTGCTACCTCTTTCTCTTTTTTTGCCATACCGATGGCCACACCTACTGCAAAGATCAAAGGCAGGTTATCAAATACCGCACTTCCGACTTTGTTCATGATGACTAGGAGTGCATTTAAGATGGTTCCGTCTCCCAGAATCTTCTGAAGTCCATAGGTTGCAATGGTCGTTTCATTTGTGAAGGAACTGCCGAATCCAAGAAGCAGGCCTGCCACAGGAAGGATTGCGATGGGGAGCATAAAGGAACGTCCCACACGCTGCAAAACTCCGAAAATTTTGTCTTTCATGTTCTCTCTCCTTTTCTTTCGACGTTTTGGAGCGGGAATCTTTTAAGTGGGCAACAAAAAAAGACACCAACCCCCATAAACGTCAAATAAAAATAATAACATTTATGACTGGTTAATGCCTGCTTATCAGTTACACACCAAATCTGAAATACACTATACGGGTTTTGTTCTTCTGTGTCAAGGAGTAATTTGATTTTTTCCAAAAAATATCTCCTCATATCACTATCCGCTCCGTTGCCAACAATCTCTTGCGGAATATTTCCTGTGAACAGCAGCCATATAGTTCCTGTTCTCAGAAAGTATACAGAAACGAAACAGGCCAGAAATTCACTTATCTTGACTTTATTCTCACTTATGATAAGATGAACATAGAATGTCCGGCAGCAATATTTTTTGCTCAGACAACACTATACATTTCATAAAAACGGAGGTACTTTTCCGATGAATACCATCAAGAAATTCATCCACTACTACGGCCCGTACAAAGCGGTCTTTTTTATTGACCTGATCTGTGCAGCCGTTATCAGTCTGGTAGATCTTGCTTATCCCCAGATTCTTCGTACTATGACAAAAACTCTCTTTACACAGGATAAGGATATTATTCTTCATGCCCTCCCTGTGATTGCAGCTTCTCTTTTTGTTATGTACATTGTGCAGAGTCTCTGCAAATATTATGTAACCTATCAGGGACATATGATGGGTGCAAAGATGGAACGTGATATGCGCCGGGAGCTTTTTGACCATTACCAGGAGCTGTCTTTTTCCTATTACAGCAGGAATAATTCCGGTCAGATGATGAGCAAGCTGGTCAGTGACCTTTTTGACATTTCCGAGTTTGCACATCATGGTCCTGAGAATCTTTTTATCTCTCTGGTAAAGATCGTCGGTGCTTTTATCTTCCTGTTCTTTATCAACAAAAAACTTGCACTGCCGCTGATCCTCCTGGTGATCGTGATGTTTGTGTTTTCCTTCCGCCAGAATGCAAAAATGCAGGAAACCTTCATGGAAAACCGGCGTAAGATCGGAGATGTAAATGCCAGTCTTCAGGATACGCTTTCCGGAATCCGCGTGGTGCAATCCTTCGCAAACGAGGACATCGAACGTGCCAAATTTAAGAAAAGCAATGAAGCGTTCCTTGTTTCCAAAAGAGATAATTATCACTGTATGGGAAGCTTCATGAGTTCCAATCTTTTCTTCCAGGGCATGATGTACCTGGTAACTCTTGTTTACGGCGGCTATCTGATCGCTCAGGGTGAAATGCAGACTGCAGATCTTGCCATGTATGCCCTGTATATCGGAATCTTTATCAGCCCCATCCAGATCCTGGTGGAACTTGTGGAAATGATGCAGAAGGGTCTTTCCGGTTTCCGCCGTTTCCTGGATGTGATGGAAACAGAATCCGAGATCAGGGATGCAGACAACGCTGCGGAGCTTACGGACGTGAAAGGACATGTGCGTTACGACCATGTTTCTTTTCATTACAACGATGATGAAACTCCTGTGCTTTCCGATATCTCTATTGATATCCCGGCAGGAAAATCCATTGCCCTGGTGGGACCTTCCGGAAGCGGAAAAACCACGATCTGCTCTCTCCTGCCCAGATTTTATGATGTGACCGGCGGTTCCATTACTGTAGACGGAAAGGATATCCGCGGGCTGACTCTTAAGAGCCTTCGAAGCCAGATCGGTATGGTACAGCAGGATGTCTATCTTTTTGATGGAACCATCAAGGATAATATTGCCTACGGAAAGCCCGGAGCTTCCGATGAAGAGATCATCAAAGCCGCCAAATGTGCGAGTATCCATGACTTTATCATGGAGCTTCCGGATAAATACGACACTTATGTCGGAGAACGTGGCACACGCCTTTCCGGCGGACAGAAGCAGCGGATTTCCATTGCACGTGTATTCCTTAAGAATCCTCCGATCCTGATCCTGGATGAGGCCACCAGCGCTCTGGATAACGAAAGCGAACGTTGGATCCAGAAGAGTCTGGAGGAGCTTTCAAAAAATCGTACTACCATTACGATCGCGCACCGGCTTTCTACGATCCGTGATGCGGATGAGATCATTGTGATCACGGAGGAGGGTATCGCCGAAAGAGGCACTCATGCTGAACTGCTTGAGAAGAATGGATTGTATGCTGCATATTACAATATGTAGAAAGATACGAGGGAGGCGCTTCGCTGTCCCACTGAGATTTTTATAGGGCAAAATAAAAGGCTGCTGTATACCTTATCAATAGTGATATAGATATATAGCAGTCTTTTTATTTGTCAATTACTATCTTTTCAAAAAATTCAATCAAAGATTACAGCAGATAAACCGGAAGCTCGTCTTTAATTCCTACTGGCTGGTTGTTGTCCGGCTCATCTTTCTTTGGGGTGAGGAATTTGGCCTGGAGTTCGTCGGCGTTTCCTCCGCTGATCACGTTCTGGGCTACAGTTCCTGTTGTTTCTGCTGCAGCTGTTTTCTTTGCTGCGGTTTTACGTGCTGTTGTTTTTCTGGTAGTGGTTTTCTTTGCTGTTGTTTTTGTTGCGGCTGCTTTCTTTGCTGTGGTCTTCTTTGCAGGAGCTTTGGCTGCTGTTTTCTTTGCTGTAGTTTTTTCTGCCGCTTTTTCAGCTGTTTCAGCTTTTACCTCTGACGGCTTCTCTGCTGCTTTAACCTCAGCCTCTTTTACCTCTGTTTTTGTTTCTGTTTTGGATGCTTTTTCTGCATTTACTGCTCTTGCGATGCTTGCTTTACCTACTGACACGATTCATTACCTCCTCTGCCAATGCTATGTACTCTTTTGCGCTGCGGCTGCTTTTTTTGAACTCCACAACTGGTTCACTGCTGTCCTGGGACCATTCGATGGAGCTGTCTACACGGATAAAAGATTCGAAAAGATAGATTCCTTCCATTTCTTTCAGTGTTTCCATAGTCTGTTTGAAATAATTCTTTCTGGCATCTGCCTTGGTTACTACGATTCCCAAAACCTTTAAATCCGGAGCGATCTCCCTGACTTCATTGAGGAAATCAAACATATTTGCAAGACCAAACATACCCCACGGACTTGCCTCTACCGGAACAAGAACATAATCGGATGCACATAAAATATTCATCACCCAGCCGCCAAGAGTAGGCGGTGCATCAATGAGAATGTAATCGTACACTCCGGAATCTTTAACCTTCTGCAGACATTTCCGCAGGATAAACTCTCTCTGCCATTTTGTAAAAAGCTCATATTCCACGGAGCTCATCAGCGTAGACGACGGAACCAGATCCAGATTCTCATACTTCGTATGCACGATAAAATCGCTGAGATCCGACTGATGACCGATAGCATAGTAGAGATTCTTTTCCCCTGCTGCCATCTCAAGCACTTCTTCCTCCGAAAAAAAAGAAAGGGAAAGATTCAGCTGCATATCACCGTCTACCATCAGTACCTTCTTACCCATGCCGGCCAGTGCCGCTCCCACATTGGAACAGCTGGTGGACTTTCCGCTGCCGCCCTTATTATTTGCAAAACAGATCGTTACTGTATTTCCCATTACAGCCTCCCGACAACATAATTTCGTATTTTCTGTCACTTGCCCTTATTATAATATAACGTTCTCCTAAAAACAAGCACATCCCCCATAAAACCACGAAAACCGACAAAATAACCTCACATAAAACAACAGTATATACACCCAAAAACAGCAGGTTCCGGATCACTCCGAAA
>NZ_JANFYP010000017.1:0-90707 GCF_024460535.1 Blautia sp. MSK.18.38
CAGGAATAGACGACATTGTTGTTTGATTTATATGTTGTGTTCATATTTGTATTATACTATGGTTTATCAGTTAATACAATTACTATTTTGTCCATCTTCAATTACTTGCATAAATTACGATCAGAGTAATCACTACCGTAATAACAATACTGTTTAAAAGAAACGGATAAAATTAAAGTGTGCGTTCATATTGATGTAGTTATCAATGATGAATTTCTGCGGAAGGAGATGATGCTCCAGAGCCATGATCTCCTGATTTTCCTTAAAGGATGAAGCTTCTGATCCGCCAGCACTGGCAAAGCTCCGGGATTTCCGTTACAAACCCTCCCGATACACGCTGTTGATCGTAGCCTGGGCGTGCTCCAGCTCTTTCTTCCGGACGATGGCTTCCCTGTCACTTAAGATCGCCAGCATCTCATCGATCACATCCTCCACTCTGGGACTTGTCACCCTGTATAAATACCCCAGCATCCGTGTAGCTGTGTAATCGGTATTCATATGTTTATAGGCGATTTCCCGGCACAGCTCATCGGGATAGCCCTTATCCTGAAGCGCTCTGTAAAGCTCATCTGTTCTTGTATCTGCCATATGCTCCTGAGATTCCTTTCCTGTTTTTATTATAATTTCGCCAAGCGGATATTCGCGATCCGCTTTCGCTGGTTCCATCCATATTCAGTACAATAAATCGAACATTTCCCTTCCACTCTTCTGCATGATCACAAACGCAACCGCTTCACGATTTATCATCCTCATCCATGCCAGTTTCTTTACCAGCCTTATATATCCCCCGGATCCCCAGGATCAATGTCACGAAAATCCCTGTGATCAGTATCCACACCGGCCACATAGGTGCCGTTCCCAGATTCCCGCTGATCCCGGCATAAAGACATACTCCAATGGATAACAGCTTGATCACAGACATCATTTTTGACGCAATCTCAAAGATATGCTCTCTGTTTTCCTCTGTCACCTCAACTGGATAGTTCCACCACTGTGGAAATCTCTGACAGAACATCAGAAGTGCCAGGATCAGCAGCCCCAAAATCGGCTCCAGAAGAAGGCTGCCCTTCTTTCCATACCGGTCCGGGATCCCATGCGCATTAAAATGGATCGGCACCCTCTCCGGCAGATTTCCCCAGGTGGCCACAAGATACATCACGTACCCAAGGATCATCAAAAAGCAGAGCACATCTGTAATATTCCGCAGTTTTTTCTCAGACATTATCCATCCCCCTTTCATTGCAAAATAAACCCGTCTGTAAATCGAATACTCTCTTTTCTGTATTTTACACACAAATTACCTGCTTGTAAAAGTATTTTGCAAAAAATTACCTTACATAACAATATCTGTTAAGCACTAACGATTGCATACGAAATTTTTATATGATAAAATAGACATGTTGTCCAAAAACATATTTAAGAAAGGGAAAGAAATATGTTAGAAAAAATCTTCAAGCTGTCCGCAAATAAAACGGACGCCAAAACAGAGGTTCTGGCAGGTATCACCACCTTCATGACAATGGCCTATATCCTGGCAGTTAACCCGAACATCCTGTCCGCAACCGGCATGGATTCCGGAGCTGTATTCACAGCTACCGCACTGGCAGCCTTCCTGGGAACGTTGCTGATGGCGATCTTCGCCAACTACCCGTTCGCACTGGCACCCGGAATGGGTCTGAACGCATACTTTGCCTATACAGTTGTTATCGGTATGGGATACAGCTGGCAGTATGCACTGACCGCAGTTTTTGCAGAAGGTATCGTATTTATCGTTCTTTCACTTACCAATGTACGTGAAGCGATCTTCAATGCGATCCCTCTGAACCTGAAATCCGCAGTCAGCGTTGGTATCGGTCTTTTCATCGCATTTGTAGGATTACAGAATGCCAATATCGTGATCGGCGGCTCCACTCTGCTGCAGCTTTTCTCTGTAGATGGCTACAACGCAGCCAAGGGTGTGGAGGCTTCCTTCAACAACGTTGGGATCACCGTTATCCTGGCTCTGATCGGTATCATCGTAACTGGAATCCTGGTTGTTAAGAATGTAAAGGGAAACATCCTCTGGGGTATCCTGATCACATGGGGACTTGGAATCATCTGTCAGTTCGCCGGACTTTATGTTCCGAACCCGGAGATCGGCTTCTACAGCCTGCTCCCGGATTTCAGCAACGGACTCTCTATCCCGAGTCTTGCTCCGATCTTTGCGAAGCTGCAGTTTGACGGAGTTTTCTCACTGGATTTCCTTGTTATCCTGTTTGCATTTTTATTTGTAGATCTTTTTGATACTCTTGGAACTCTCGTTGGTGTCTCTTCTAAAGCAGGCATGCTGGATGAAAATGGCAAGCTTCCTAACATCAAGGGCGCACTTCTTGCAGATGCAGTTGCAACAACTGCCGGTGCAGTTCTTGGTACATCCACAACCACTACCTTCGTAGAAAGTGCTTCCGGTGTATCCGAAGGCGGAAGAACCGGACTTACCGCAGTGACAACTGCCATCTTATTTGGCCTGTCCCTGTTCCTGTCTCCGATCTTCCTGGCAATCCCGTCCTTTGCCACAGCTCCGGCTCTGGTGATCGTCGGTCTGTACATGCTCAGCAATGTTATCAGCATTGATTTCAGCGATATGTCCGAGGCGATCCCATGTTATGTATGTATCATCGCAATGCCGTTCTTCTACAGCATTTCCGAAGGTATCTCCATGGGAATTATCACATACGTAGCCATCAACCTGATCACAGGTAAGGCAAAAGAAAAGAAGATCAGCGCTCTGATGTATGTACTGGCAGTGCTGTTTATCCTGAAATATATTTTCCTGTAAAATATGGCAAAAAAATTCCCGGGAGTTTTGTCCCGGGAGTTTTTTTATTCCAGCAAAATATTCTTATTTCTTCGGCTGATACCGCATATTCGATACATTATAAACCGTAATAAACGCTTTCGGGTCCTCCTGGTTTATAAACTTCATCAGCTTCTGATATTCACCTTTATCTACGATGGTGATGATCTCACGGCGTTTTTCCATGTTGTAGGCTCCGATGGCCTCATAGATCGTGGCTCCGCTGTGCAGGTCATGAATGATAAACTGCCTCAGCTCCTCTTCCTTTTTCGTGATGATGCAGACACGCCGCTTGATATTATTGTCAAAAATAAAATGATCCAGAACGATTCCGTTAAAATACGTTCCCAGAATACTTAAGACCACCGTCTTTTTATCATACACAAGCGCCGCGGAAAGTGCCACGCACATACCGGAAAGAGACATGGCTTTTCCAAGTTCCATGTGGAGATACTTATTCATGATCTTCGCCACGATATCCAGTCCGCCTGAGGATGCATTCCGGTTAAAAAGAATGCTAAGTCCCACACTCACTACCAGAATATAACACAGAACATCCAGTTCCTGGCTATCTGTCATGGAACCGAAATTTGGAAAAATGATCTCAAACAATCCCAGAAACAACGGCAGCATTACACTGGTATAAACCGTCTTAACTCCAAACTCTCTTCCACAGGTAAAAAATCCAATGATCAGCAATACCACATTCAGGATCATGGTAATCGCCGACAGCTGCAGCGGCACAAAGTTGGAAAGCACGATTCCAAGACCGGAAATACTGCTGACCGACGTATGGCTTGGCACCAGGAAAAAATATACCGCTGCTGCGATGATCGCCACTGCTACGGTGAGAATCACGGTTTCCTTAACGATATCCGCATAATTCAGTTTCTTTTTCATGATTTCAGATACTCTTCCCATTCTTTTTCTTTAGCGCCCACCAGCACCTTGTCTTTCCCAACAAGGATTGGTCGTTTCACAAGCATCCCGTCTGTTGCAAGAAGCGCAAGCTGCTCTTCCTCACTCATCTCCGGAAGTTTATCTTTCAGTTTCATCTCTTTATAAATATTTCCACTGGTATTGAAGAAACGCTTCAGCGGAAGACCGCTTTTTTCCCACCAGGCTTTCAGTTCCTCTGCAGTTGGATTGTCCGTCTTAATATCACGCAAAGTATATTCTGCGCCACTCTCATCCAGCCATTTCTGAGCCTTTTTGCAGGTACTGCATTTTGGATAGCATACAAATAACATCTTATGTCCCCCTGTTCTTCGGCAGTAAATACGTAAATTCACTGCTGTCTTTTTTTTTGCCTACAGCACAGAATTTTTATAGAACTTTTTCACTGTACTGTCCAGGTTTTATTTTAACATAGACGATGCGGTATTTCTATCCTCTTGTTCCGACCATATCAGCTTCGATTCCTGTTTCATCTCATCCACAATTTTCTCCGCTGCATCCAGATCTCCCTTTGCTTCCAGCTCTGTTAATTCCAGACTCTTCTTTCCGGCCTCCTCACTCATATAATAAACCTCTGTTACCGTTTCCGGGATGCTATCATCTTCCGGTGATACTTCCTCTGTCTTTTTGGAAAAATCCTGAAGCAGCATGTCATCGCCTTTCAGTTCCAGAGTTCCTGCATATGGCGCGTCAATGGCGTAGACGAACTCTGTTTTTCCATCTTCCGTGTACTGTACTTTCATTCGGTTGATGAGATTATTGGAAGAATACAATCTATTATTTTTTACGTACATTCCGCTATTTTCCAGGGTCATGTATTTTTCGTTGAAATACCAGTGATTGTAGCCTGCTGCCGCAGCGATGAGTGTCAGGATAACTGCCACTGCTGCTGTCAGCACTCTGCGTATTATTAATTTTCTCCGGATTTTTTTCAGTGCGGCTACGCTTCCGGTATTTGCATTACTTTCAGTATTTTCCGTCCCACCAGTTCCACATCCTGCTACAGAAGCTACAGATGATCTTATCCGGGCCTGCTCTTTTCCCTGCTCTTCTTTCATGATCTCCAACATTTTTCTGCATTCCTGACAGGTACCCATATGTTCTTCCACCAGCGCCTTGCTGTCTTCGCTTAAGATCCCATCTATATAAGACGGCATCAGATCCTGTATTACATCACATGTGATCTTCATGTTCCAGCTCCTCTCTGATCTTTACTCTTGCACGATAATAAGTCACCCGCGCCCAGTTTTCACTTTTTCCAAAAAGCATTCCAATCTCATGGAAGTTCAGCTCTCCGAATGTCCGCAGGGAAAAAACTTCTTTATACGGTTCCGAAAGGCCATGCAAAACTTTGTGGATCTCCATAGCCTGACTCCGCTGTGCCAGCTTTTCCTCAAAAATTTCTCCGCCATGGCTTTCTGCTATTTCCGGCTGCTCCTCTCCGGGAAGCTGCTTTTTCTGCTTTTTCAAATGATCGTACAACGTATTCTTTGCGATCTGGCAGAGCCACACCCGCACATCACAGTCTCCGCGGAACTGATCTGCTTTTTTCAGCGCTTTAAAAAACGTCTCCTGGGTCACTTCCTCAGCCAGCGCTCCATCACGTGAGACAGAACGGATATACCGATATACAATGTCAAAATATGTCCGGTAAAGTTCCTCTATGTTCATCGGTTTTTCTCTTTCCTCCCTTCTCACTTATAAGACGCACTGATCTCAAAAACGTTACAGAAAATCTTTCAAAATTTCGTCCGATATTTTTATTCCGGCGTTTCTTTTAGCACAAACGAAATGCCCGGTATAAAAATACCGGGCACAGCATTATCAGAATTTTCTTCTGACCTCCTCTTACACTCTGCTGCATACCTTCACATCGTTCCATGCTTTTCATAATATTTCTTTTTTTCCGCATACATAAGATCATCCGCTCTTCTCAGCATTGTCTCAAGCTCCGAAGAGCTTTCCTCCCAGACAACGCCAACAGAAACACTGATCTTTTTAGCAGCAATGCTGTCACAGATATCCCTGACCTTACTCCGAAAAATCTTCTCATCCATGTCAAAACAGATGAGTACAAATTCATCGCCACCTACCCGGTAAGCATTTTCCGGCAGAATCGCAAGCATGGAACGCGCTGTATTTATGATCAGCCTGTCTCCAGCCTCATGTCCGTAAAGATCATTCACCCGTTTCAGACCATTGATATCAATATATGCTACTCCTGTTTTTATCACTGTTTTTGCCTGCATGCCTTCCAGAACCTGAATATACCTGTTCCTGTTATACAAGGTCGTCAGCATATCACGATAGCTCATGTACTGCAGACGCGCCTTTCGCTCCTTGGCTTTCAGGCTGTCCGTTAAAAAGTACTGTATGGACGACAGCAGCGTATGATCCTCATAATGCAGCCTCGGATTATCTACCCCGAGAAATCCTATGATCTTTCCGTCACTGTTTAAAGGAACGGCCAGCAGCCTGGTAATGTCCTGCATCTTCAGAGTCTCATAATACGGCTGCCCCTGCTCCTCCTCAATATCCGGAATATAATACAGGCCATTTTTCCGAAAGCTGTCCATCCAGATATCCAGCATTTCCATGGGAACCTCCTGAAGATTATCCTTCTCAGCAGTCACTCCGTTCATGGCATACTCATAGGTATTTGTACAGACATTCCTCTTTTCATCGATCTGAACAATATAACTGCGATCTCCATCAAAATACCCGCTGATAATACGCAGCAGATTGGAAATCGCCGCATCTTCATCTTCTCCTGATATCAGCTCCGCAATACATTTATTCAGTATCGTTGCGATCTCAAGTCTTTCCTTTATCTTGCCCTCTCTGCTTATCAGCTGATACATTTCCTGATTCAGCTCCGTCATCGTCACGATAAACATAATGATCATGGAAATACCAACAGAAAAATCGATCAGCGATATTCCATACCAGAATACCTGCACAACTGCCGCCACTGCCAGAAGTACAACGCATGACAGCATAGAGAACCGAAGCTTCCGGCTGACTCTCTTTTTGTATTGGAGCAGAAGCGTAAGATCAATGAGCAAGCTTGCTGCCGAAAGAAGGATTGACATAATATATAACGGTGCCCGATGATAACAATTATCCCCATCTATGTAATAATACCAGTGAGTAAACTGTGAGAGCACCACAAAAGCAGCCTCCACGGCAGCAATAACATATCCGGCTTTTACTCTTTTTAATGTTCTCCGCTCTTTTTTCGAAAACAGATAAACACACATATAAATATGAAAACACACCAGGACTACGTCACTTAAAAGAAATACGAGAAAACTCGAAATACGGACCATCACACTGCCCGGAACTCCGGGATATCCGCTGAAAATATGCCCCAGGGCATCCATCAGCAATAACAGGGAAGCAAAACTCTCCATCAGGACAAGATACCGCCGCTTTTCCCTGTTATAATTACTGCTCAGAAATATACATAATGCTGCTATGGCGCAAAATGCACATCCCCATATAAGTATTGCCACCTGCAGTACTTTTTCATCCGGCATAAAAACCACTCCTCACATTCGTCGCTTGTAATAAGTATTACACTTTACCATGTAAAAGTCAACCTTCCAAAAAAATCCCGGAGTATATTGTCATACTCCAGGATTTTGTCGTCAACCGGATAAAAGCAGCCGCATTCGCTACATAATTCTACACCAGATAACTGTTTCGCAGTTGATTCAGTTAAAGCTCTTCCCCGCAGGATTCAATCACTTTTTTGTACCAGTAAAAAGAATCTTTGCGGATTCTGGAAAAGTCTCCGGTCCCGTCATCATTTTTATTTACATAGATAAGACCATAACGCTTCTTGAATTCTCCGGTGGAGGCACTGACAAGATCTGTACAGCCCCAACAGGTGTAGCCGATCAGATCTACTCCGTCATGGATTGCTTCCTTCATCTGCTCTATATGGCGGCGCATATATTCAATACGGTAATCGTCGTGAATCTTTCCATCCTCTGTCAGCTGATCCACGGCCCCAAGACCATTTTCCACGATCATGATCGGAATCTGATAGCGGTCATAGATCTGGTTCAGAACATAGCGAAGACCGGTTGCATCGATTTGCCAGCCCCAGTCGGAAGCTTTCAGATATGGATTTTTCAGATTGTCACTTCCATTTCCGGCCGTTGTCTCTCCGTCCTTTGTCACGCTGACACAGCTGCTGGAATAATAGCTGATGGTGAAAAAGTCCACCGTACCCTTCTTGAGGATCTCTTTATCCTCCTGAAGAACCTCCAGCTGGATTCCGTGCTCCTCAAAGTATCTCGCTGCAAATCCCGGATAATATCCTCTTACATGAACATCACCGGCAATGGAATTGTGGATCTGCCCAAACTGCTGTGCATATAAGATATCATCCGGATGGCAGGTATATGGATAACCATTGTGATAAGCAAGCATACAGCCAAGCATAAACTCCGGATCGATCTCATGAGCCATGGAAACTGCAAGTGCACTTGCTACCAGCTGGTGATGCATTGCCTGATAACGGCTCTGCTCACATACATCCTTCGGGTCCAGCATTCCTGCACAGAATACCGCACCAAAGTCCTGCGTCAGCATATTGATCTCATTAAAAGTCAACCAGTATTTTACCTTACCTTTATATCTCTCAAATAAAACCTTTGCAAATCGAAGATAGAAATCGATCATCTTACGGCTTTTCCATCCGCCATACTCCAGAGAAAGATGAAGGGGATTCTCATAATGAGAGATCGTTATCAGCGGCTCAATGTTATATTTTCTCAGTTCGTCGATCACATTGTCGTAGAACTTAAGGCCTTCCTCATTTGGAGTTTCCTCATCCCCATTTGGGAACACTCTGGACCAAGAAATAGAAAAACGATATACCTTAAATCCCATCTCTGCAAAAAGAGCAATATCCTCTTTCCAGTGATGATAAAAATCAGTCGCCTGGTGATTGGGATAAAATTCTTCCGGTAACGGTGCCGGCGGTGTAAGACGACGTTCCTTATCCACACTTCCTCCTGTCAGGATATCTGCAATGGACGGGCCTCTGCCATCCTCATCCCAACCGCCTTCATACTGGTTTGCAGCGGTTGCTCCGCCCCAGAGAAAGTTTTCCGGCATACGGTTATAATTTTTCATATTTTAATTTTCTCCTTTTTACAAATATCAGGCGGATCTGTTATCTCCGCCTGATGTTTCGTTGTTATTCTTATACAATAGTCAGGAATTTATCTCCTGCATTTACAGCTGCATCTTCTTTTTCCATGCATACTGCTTTGATATAATCAGAAATATTGGTCACAACAACCGGTGTGATCAGATCATATCCTTCTTTCTTAATGGCATCCATATCGAATTCCACAAGAAGCTTTCCTTTTTTTACCTTATCTCCATCAGAAACATGGGATTTAAAATATTTACCATTTAAATTTACAGTGTCAAGTCCGATGTGGATCAGAATTTCTGCTCCACTTTCTGTCACAAACATGATTCCATGTTTGCTGTCCATGATATTTGCCACCGTACCATCTGCCGGTGCATAAACCTTTCCTTCTGATGGAACGATTGCTGCTCCGTCACCTAAAACCTTATCAGCAAAAGTTTTATCCGGAACATCGGAAAGTGCTTTTACAGTTCCTGCTACCGGTGCACAAAGCTCGATCTTATCTACAAGCGGAGCGTTCTGCTGTGCCGGCTGTTTTTCTGTATCTGTGTTCTGCACTTCATCCTCTGTCTCAGCCTTTACATCCTCAAATCCGAAGATAAGCGTAAGAACAAAAGCAGCTACAAAAGATACCACGATCATAATGATTCCATAAATCAGATTGATTAATCCCTTCTCGCCGATAAACGCCGGGATCGCCATGATACAATTCTGTGCAATGTAAAGAGAAACCTGAAGAAGTCCTCCTACGATACCACCGATTCCGGCTGCGATAGAAGCTGCTACAACCGGTCTTTTCAGTTTCAGTGTAACACCATACAGAGCAGGCTCTGTGATACCCATAAGAGCGGAAACACCGGCTGCACTTGCCAGCTGTTTCATGTTGCTGTCCTTGGATCTTACAGCTACTGCAAGAGAAGCTCCGGACTGTGCAAGGTTAGAGCATACCTGAGATACAAAGATCAGTGTATCGGTACCACCGGTTGCAATGGCATTCAGTCCGATCGGTGTCAGCGCATGGTGCATACCGGTCATAACGATGAACGGGAAGGTTGCTGCAAGGATACCTACAATAATGAAACCAAGTTTTACGGACAGGAAGTTGATGGCTACCGCAAGTCCGTTACCAATAATTGTTCCGATCGGTCCAACTACGATCAGGGCGATCGGTGCACTGATCAGAATTACCAGTGTCGGGTTCAGGATCAGTTTTACCATTTTCGGTGTGATCTTATCAACCAGAATCTCAATATAATGTGTGATCCATACCATCAGGATAACCGGAATAACGGAATAAGAATAAGTTGCTTTTGTGATCGGCAGACCAAACAGTGTGATGGCCGCATCACCAGCTACCATAGTTACAAAGGTAGGGCTTAAGTAAACACCGGCAATAAACAGCGCCAGTGACTGGTTCACGCGGAAAACCTTGGCAGCATTTGCTGCGATCAGGAACGGCATGAAGTAGAAAGTAACATCTCCGATAAAACTGATCACCTGGTAGGTACTGCTTGTTTCTGATACCAGATGAAAAGTTGTCAGCAGGGTAAGTACAACTTTGATCATACCGGCTGCAGTCAGGGCAGGGATCATCGGGGTCATACATCCGGTGATGGCATCGATAACTTTTGAAACAACACTCTTTGAGCTGTCAGAGTTCGCTGCCGGTGCATCATCGGTAGGAACGCCTTTGTCTTCCAATGCCTTGTAAACAGCGTTTACTTCGTTTCCTGCGATAACCTGGAACTGGTCTTCATGCCAGTTAACGCCGGAGATCTCAGAAAGCTTTAAGATCTCTTTCTCGTTGATCTTCGATCTGTCTTTCACATAGAAACGAAGCCTTGTCATGCAGTGGAACAGACGGGTGATATTATCTTTTCCGCCCAGCGCTGCAATCAGTGTGTCTGCAGTTTTTGCATAGTCCTTTTTCATTTGGGGACCTCCTTTAATAATAAATATTGAAATTTATATTAAAGGTCTTGCCTGAAAAGATACGCACATGGCACGTATTTCAGTAACAATCCATTAACACCTAATTTATAAAACAATCTCTTTTCACAGATTTTTCAGACGTTTATGGTCTTCTGTGATCTTCTGGATATGAATCGTCAGATACAGCATTTCGTCCTCAGTCATAGCGTATTTATATTCCTCTTCCATCATAAGATAGATCATTTTTACACAGCCGTAAGCTTCTCTATACTGCTCCTTGATGATCTTGAAAAGCTCCTGATTCTCATCATAGTGAAGCTCTTTATGAAGGAATCTCTGGGCAAAATATTTCAGATGCGTGAGAAACCGCTGATAATACAGATTATCCTCCTGAAATTCCATATTGTCATAATACTTCTCCACGATGTCCAGGATCTGATGTACGATAATGGAAATCTGATAGCTGTCCGTCTTGCCGCCATCTTCCGCATTCACAAAATGCAATGCAAAAAATCCTGCTTCATCTGCAGAAAGATCTACCTCGAACATCTCATTTACCTTTTTCAGTAATTCCAAGCCGATCTCATATTCCTTATGATAAAGCTGCTTGATATCCAGAAGCAGCATATTCTGAAGGCGGATCCCGTTTTCAAGTCTAGAGATCGCACCCATGATATGGTCGCTAAGGGAAAAATAAATACTGTCATTTAATTTCATCCCCTCTTTTTCCTTCACTTCATTTACAAAAGCTTCCACAAAATCCAAATATTTTTCCGGAATAGCAGTCAGATAACCCTGTATCTCCTTGCTGATCTGGGCATTTTCCGCAGTAAAGATCTTCTCGATCCTGGACTCCTCCACCTGCTGTCCTTTCTTTTTCTGAAAGGCAATTCCGCAGCCCTTTACAATAACTTCATGTCCCTGTCCATCCCTGGACAGTATCAGATTATTATTCAAAATCTTATGGATAACCATATTCCTGTTCCCCCGCTGCCAGACAAATAAAAAAAGACCATTACAGTATATAGAAAACCTATTCCTATACTACTATAAGGTCTTGCCTGACGATAAATAAATATTTCAGTAACAATCCTTCTGATTCGTAACTATTTAATAACTGTACGTAATAATATCAGAAAAAATATATGTTGTCTATCTGGAATATTTAATAAAATATTTATAATATTTTTGTGAGCTTTGACAAAGTCCCCTGATGATCCTGCCAGACGGATCAACGGGGGATTTTCTGTTCAGCTTTTTATTCTTCAGATCTCTTTTCCTTTTGTAGCAATGGCATGTACTACAAACGGTACAAACAATGTGATAAATGCCGCATATCCAAGGTATGCGTAACCTTTTTTGACAACTGTCATCAGACCAAACTGTGCGATGGCAAATGCCAGAAATGTGAAGATCGCTGTAAAAACTGCATTTCTTCCAAGATGTCCCTGAGATTTTTTCTCCGGGCTGTCCATACGGCGTTCTACTGCGTTTACGCAACGTGTTACGATACCGGAGATCATATTTACTGCTGTGGAAATAGCTCCAAGGATGATCAGCAGAGAAATGATCGGTGTCAGGATACCGGCGCCTACACCGTTCTGGACCAGTACCAGCATCGGTACCGATGCAGATGCCAGTTCATTTACATATGCAATGGCAAGAAGTCCGAGGATGGAAAGCTCCATTGCACAGAAATTGCATACAAACATCCAGATCGCTGCTTTGTTGATCTGTTTTTCGTCCGTTACATCCTCCATGTGCTGGTACATAACAGAAACAGATGCCAGCTGGAAGAAGAAATAAAGGACTGCTGAATAGAGCGCCGGTCCAAAGGCTCCGCTCTCGGAGGAAAGTACAGTCATTTCTCCGGAGGACATAGTATGGATGGAAGCTGTGATATCTCCCCACTGTGCAATGATATTCGGAACAAGTACCAGTACAAGACCGATGATGATCAGCACACTTAAGGTAGAAGCACATTTTCTTACAACATTGGTTCCGAAAAGTGCGATCACAAAGATAAATGCTGCAATGATCAGTGTACAGAGCCAGTATGGGATCCCGAACAGTGTCTGCAGTGTGGAACCGCCGGTTGCAAAGGCTGCTGCTGATGCAGTTCCGATCATGATCAGGTAACAGATCTCATAGAGATTGGACATAACCGGTTTCGTTTTTCCGTAAAGACTGTCGGAAAAGCTTCTGTAATCGTAGGTTTTGTGTTTATAAGCATAGCGCATTCCATACCAGAAAAACAGTGCATACAATCCCTGTGTCACTGCCGGCAGGATCAGACACCAGATACCGTAGTTGATAAAGTACTGATAGATCTGCGCTCCTGATGCGAATCCGCCTCCGAACTGTGTGGTAAATGCGACGAACGCAAGTCCCATAGCCAGAGGCATTTTACTTTGTAATGATTTATTCTGACTCATCTCTCTTTCCCCCATTTTTTATTTATTATATTCGATGACTTTTCCCGGATTCAGGATCAGTTTATCATCGAAAGCCAGCTTGATGGCTTTATAAAGAGCGATCATTCTCGGTCCCGCAAATTCTTCCAGAAATTCCAGACGTCCGTTTCCGATGCCATGCTCACCGGAAAGCTGTCCGCCCAGTTCCTTGGACAGTGCATACAGCTCTACCAGACTTGCGTGAGTGGCTTCCTTCCACTCCTGGTCACTCATTTCCGGTCCACGGAGCATCTCTGTATGGATATTTCCGTCTCCGCAATGTCCGCAGGGCTCTACACGGATGCCATGTGCACTTGCGATCTTTTTGGCTGCTTTTACATACTCTGCGATCCTTGCACGCGGAACAACTACGTCACACTCCTCCTGTGCGACAGAATCTGCTTTCATTCCTTCCAGGATCCCGCCTCTGACACTCCATACGGCTCCGGCACGCTCCGGTGTGCCTGCGATACAGCAGTCCAGGGCTCCGTTTGCCAGAGCTGCTTCCGCTGCTGCCTCCACTGCGCTGTCCAGCTCCTGCTTACTGGAAGCATCATACATAACGATCAGCACTGCTTCTCCCTGTTTTACTGGGAACATTTTGTTCAGATTGCGTTCTACGATATCGATCAGTTCTCTTTCCAGAAACTCGATGGCTGTTGGCACAAACGGCAGCTCCAGAACCTTCGGGACCATGTCTGCACATTCCTCAAGACTCCTGAACGGCATTACAAGGGTACAGGTGCAGGTCGGTGCGGGAAGAAGCTTCAGCGTTACCTGAGTCAGAATACATAAGGTTCCCTCCGAGCCGATCACCAGATCTTTTACATCATATCCCGTTGTGTTCTTCACAACGTTGGATGAAAAATTCATGATGGAACCATCCGGCATAACTGCCTCGATACAACGGACGAAATCCCTGGTCAGTCCATATCGTACCGCTTTCATGCCACCGGCATTTGTGATAACATTGCCGCCGATGGAAGCTGTTTTTTCGCCCGGGTCCGGCGGATAAAAAAGTCCTCCTGCCGCTGCTGCCGCCTGGATATCGATGAGAAGTGCTCCCGGCTCCGCTGTGATGGTCTGGTTCTTTCTGTCAATCGGAAAGATCTTGTTCATGCGCATCACAGAAAGCATGATTCCACCATATTTGCAGGTTGCTCCGCCTGCAAGTCCGGTTCCTGCGCCACGGCATACCACCGGGATATTTTCTTTATATGCGTAAGCCATGATGGCTGAGATCTCTTCTTTATTTAAAACCTCCACATAAAGCTCCGGAGGAAAAACTCCGTACTCCGGCATCTCATCACGATAATATTCTTTTGCGATCTCATCGCCGACCCATACACGATCTGAAGCAGTCACAGAACGGATGTAGTCAAAATCTTCTGAAGCCATTTTTTTATAGGGATATGCCATGACTTAATCCTCCTTCCGATTCTTTATCAGCTCTGTCAGCTCCGGTACAACCTGATACAGATCATCCACGATGCAGTAATCTGCAACATTAAAGATCTGTGCCTCCGGATCATTGTTGATCGCCACGATACAGTCAGATCCTGTCATGCAGGAGGTAAACTGGATGGCACCGGATACGCCGCAGGTGATGATCAGCTTCGGACGGACAGTTCTTCCGGAAAGTCCGATCTGATGTGCAACATCTCCGAATCCGTTTTCTACCATAGGACGGGTGAAGGCAAGCTGTCCGCCAAGGGCATCTGCCAGCTCCCGGCACATTTCCACATCCTTTTCATTCCGGACACCACGGCCTGCTACTACCAGAACATCCTCTTCCTCAAGGCTCTTTACCTTATCAATGACCCTGGATGACAGAATCTTGATCCTGGAATCTGCCATTTTTTCGTTTACCGGACATACGACCACCTGACCATGCGGATTTTTTACTTTTTCTGCCTTGTCCATAACCTTATAACGGACCGTGGCAAACTGTGGCCGTGATTTGGTGATGCCGATCTGAGCCATGATATTTCCGCCGAAAGCCGGTCTGATCTGGATCATATCGGTGTTGGAACGGATATCCAGAGTTGTGCAGTCTGCAGTCAGTCCCGTATGGAATCTGGTTGAAAGCCTCGGCGCAAGGGAACGTCCCAGCGCAGTAGCTCCGATCAGCACAGAGCTTGGCTTGTTTGCTGCGATACAGTCTGCAACTGCATCTGTGTAACAATCTGCGCGGAAGCCTTCGAAGCCTTCATGCTCATATACGTACACATTGTCTACGCCATATGGAAGAAGCTTTTCCGCATTTTCTTTTGTTCCTTTTCCTCCGACGATCACACAGTTAACCTGATAACCGACTTTGACCGCCATCTTTCTCGCTTCCCCGATCAGCTCAAAGGTAACCGGATGGATTTCTCCTCTCTCCTGCTCCACATAGATAAGAAAGTTTTTCCATTTATCCTTGTCAAAGGATTTCGCCTTCTGCTCAAACCGGATAGCTTTCTCCGGGCAGTTACGAACGCAAAGCCCACACATACGACAGGCATCGCCTACAACAATTCCATTTCCCTCTATGGTGAGGGCCCCAAAAGGACATTTCTCCACGCATACTCCGCAGAGTACGCATTTGTTTATATCAAATTTTAAAAATTCCATGTTCCGCTTCCCCCTATATGATCTTCTTTCCGGTCAGGAGAGCAACAAGCTTGTCTGCCTTTTCCTTTGCAGTTCCTTCCAGATAAACCTGTTTTTCGCTTTCCTCCGGCGCAAACATTTTTTCCACAGAGGTGGGGGAACCGATCAGTCCGTAACGGCTCAGATCCTGATCCGGCATATCTTCAAAGCTTAGGATCCGTACCGGACGGTCTGCAGTTGCCTTCTTTAATAAATAGGATGGCAGACGTGGCACGCAGGTATCCTTGTCAATGGTTAAAAGACATGGATACGGAATCTCGGAAACCTGGGAAACACTGACAAGATCCTGACGGACCTGAATGCTTTTTTCATTGACGTCCATGATCTCAGCTACCCATGCAGCATGTGGGATGGTCAGATGCTCTGCAATGGCCGGTCCAACCTGGGCTGTGTCACCATCTGTGGTCTGTCTTCCGCAGATGATCAGATCTGCACCGCCGATCACCTGGATTCCCTGTGCTAACGCATAAGAGGTTGCCAGAACATCCGCTCCCGCAAATTTTCGGTCTGAAAGGATCACGCCCTCATCAGCACCCATGGTATAAGCATCCCGAATCATCTCTTCCGCCTGAGGCGGTCCCATAGTAAGAACGGTTACAGTTCCGCCTGTTTTTTCCCGGATCGCAAGGGCTGTTTCCAGTGCAAACAGATCATATGGATTAGTCCTTGTCTCACCGGACATACGTTTCATGGCACCGGTTTCCGGATCGATATCAACCTTGGAAGTTGCCGGTACCTGCTTCATACATACAACGATCTTCATTTTCTATCTTCTTTCCTGTATTTTCGCTTTTATTTTTTGCTTTAAAACGTTAAACATCTGTATAAGTATAGCATTAACGTGGTGTAAAGTCGAGAGGGTTTTGGTGATTTTCACAAAAAAATATATAATTCGAGCAATTTTGTGGGCGGATATAGCTAAATCCAGCGGATTTTGGGCCATAAAACATTGAAATATCTGAAATGGGTGTTTATTTGCGCTCAATAATGAGATGCTTATATATAAAAAAAGTCTGAATTCCATCTTACGTTTCTTTTACGTAAGCTGAAGTTCAGACTTTTTTTCGGTTTTATTTTTCTATTAACATAAGCATCCCGCTTATCAGGCTGTTTTCTTTGTCAGAAAAGATACAAATCTCACATGACGATCCAGCTCATCCCCTATTAATCCGATCACTTTTCCCATAGTAAAAGCCGCAAGGATCGTACCGATCCCAAGTCCGTCCAGATGACCAAAGATAATGCCTGTCATAAGTCCGGTTACTGCAAGACAGGTAACATCAAAGCTGACCTTAATTTGGGAATATTTGAATTTCGTGATATCCGAAAGTTCTCTCGGAAACAGATCGGTTGGGATGATCGGCAGACCGCACCGGTTGGAAAGAGCAATTCCAAAACAGATCAGAAGATAGCTGATCACAAAATAAAGCACTCTGAATCCCATTGCCGTCGGCAGTATATTGATCTCCGATTCATAGAGATCCAGCATCTCGCTGAATGCAAATCCCACAACAAAACTGAACAAATATGGTACCACAAATTTTTTCCGCATGATCATCAGTGATAAGATCAGAAGTCCCTGAAAAATATACGTCCAGGTTCCAAGTGTAACATGTGGAAATACTTCCGAAAAAGCATAAGGCACACTTGATATCGCTGAAATGCCCGACCCGGAATAAAGCATAAGCACTACTCCCAGGCTGTTGATCAGGATCACGATTACCAGCGCCAGTTCTCCTCTGATCACCGGTAATTTTCTGTTACTTTGTAAATGACTGTCCTCCGCTGCTCCAGACATTTTAAAAAGCCTCCATTCTTTATGTGAAATATTTGATTATTTTTCTCATATAATTTAAGACTTTTTTTCAGGAAAGTCAATGAGCCGGCAACAAATGCGGATAAAATATCTACATTCGCCACCGGCTCATATATTATTTTGCATAAAAAATATTTTTTATTTCTTCAGATAAAATTCCATGTATACAGGATCGTGATCGGAATAGGAATATCCGGTATTTACATTTTCATATTTTGTACATTCCACATTATCTGAAATAATAAATCCGTCCAGCGTCACGGTATACGTCTCACCGGGTACATATTCCATATCTGCGTTGCGGGCACTGTTCCAGAGATCTTTTTTTTCATCTTCGGACAGCTGATCCAGACAAAAGGAAAAATGCTCCGGGAGTTCTGACCGCGGAAATGGGTAGGCCCAGGATTCAGGTTCTGCTTCCTCTGAATCGTCAGTATCTGCCTGCGTATCGCTGCTTTCGTTGGCTTCATCTGATTCTTTCGATTCTGCAGATTGCGTATCCGCAGCCTTCAGATCATGGTTGAAATCCCCACCGCAGATCACATAATTCCCAGCCTCATACTCTTTCTGCATATCTTCACTGAGCATCCGGATCTGGCCTTCCCGGATAGCATCGCTGTTTCCGTAAGCAGACATATGCAGTTCAAAGATCACCAGTTCTTTTCCGTTATCCACCGGCACCCTTGATCGTTTCCTTTACACTGTCCTTGCTTTTCGCCCAGGAGGATTTTTCGCCATCCATAAAGAAGCTGAAATCCGGGGTGTAGGCACCAAAACCGATATTATATGTAAGTGCGGAGTATTTTTCCCCGGTTGTAATGGCATCACCTAATGATGTGTTGTCTGAAATTGTCTCAACCTGCAGTTCCTGGTTGTCCTCGATGCGGTGGTAGCTGGCATAAAGATAGATAATGTACACCGCCAGGATCAGCACGATCGCAAGAATGATAATGCCGATCACTTTCAGGATTTTTCTTTGCTTTTGTGTTCATGGTTCACCTGCTTTCTTTATATCTGTTAATAACTCTTTTAACATATTTTTCCAATAAGCGGATAAAATCATCCGCATTCGCTGCTTGCTCATAACCGAATAACTTTTCCGCAGTTTATATAAAAAATATGTACGCCTAAGCCATTGCTTATATTTCTTCACAATTGTAGCAGTAACCCTTCCTAGTTCGGTTAATTTCCCAGATTTCTATAATTGTAACATGGTTGCATAGCCGGTGCATCAGAAAAAACAAAAAGCCCCGAAATTTTTATAATCTCGAGACTTTTTGCAATCCTGACGCACATCCTCACGCCCGTACATCCTTCTTCTTCAAGATCCACCCGGCCAGTACAAACAACACCATCAGCCACAAAACACAGCTCAGAACAAACAGTCCATAACCGCCGCTTAGCACATCCTCTTTTTTATTCGCATTCATCCCAGCCTGCATCAGACAATACGGCCAGGCCAGTGCAAAACCTTTCGATCCTGCAAACATGCCGGTAACACCTCCCACCAATCCCAGAAAGATCGGCACTGCGAAGCTTCGGATCATCATAGCAAGAACCAACTGTGCAGCAATAACAGCCAGCGCTCCCACAGCTCCTCTCAGAAGAAAAAATGGCAGTCTCATTGATGGCCAGCCTGACAGATGTGCGAAGATTTTTCCACAAAATACATACAGTACAAATACAAATATATGTGTAAGCAGAGCCAGTTTTGCCACCACCGCAAATTTCGCTATGAACAGGTCCAGCGGCTTTACCGGACTTGCCATGATCAGATTCCAATTATGCCCAAGATGTTCCAGCCGCCACAGATATGCTGCATAGGCCGCAACCATGGCTGGAAAGAAAAACATGGAATAAAACAACGTATGCTGTGTCCACAGACTGTACCATCCGTCCTTGAGGATTTCCAGATTCTGCAAATAATTGAAAGTTCCATATCCGGCAGAGATCACCGGCAGGAGAAAAAACATCGCCCAGATCGGGGACGCGTGAAGTTTCCGGTTTTCTGCTGCAATGCATCGTTTTAACATCTTCTACACCTCCTGTTTCTGCACTTTTCGCCATGCCACATAAAACAACACGGCTCCCAGCACAACGGTAAAGATCAGCAGGCCCCAGTTAAATGGCCGTGTACCATAAGTAACCATATGAGTAATTTTATCCCAGTTTGCCACTTCGTAAGCCCCCAGCGGAACAAAATATCCCCACGGCACAAAGTAACTAACAATCTGCGGCATAAATGCAGAAAACAGTCCCACCAATGCACCCACAATTCCAACGCAAAGCGCCAGCACCGGATTCCCAGATATTAATATAAGAAGAAATTCCAAGAAAAAAAGCATCAGGTTCACTGCCAGGATACACACTGTCATATAAAGAAACTGGTCTACAGGAAATACTTCCGTATATCCATGGATTTTTCCAAGAAAAACTACGCTTCCCATTTCCAGAGTTGTTATCAACAGAATCTCCAGGATTCCGAACAATGCTTTCCCCATAAATAAATTTCTGCGGCTTTGCAGCGTATAAAGCAGTTTCGTGGTATTTCCCTTAACCTCCATATCCCACAACCGGCTGGACAGCAATGACATCATGACGGGCAAAATGATCGTATTGATAACAGGAACGCTGTAAAATAATGCGCTGTATCCATTAGCCAGTTCCTCCGGACTGGACGGTGACAGGCCGCCTACCCAGATTATCATAAGCACCGGCACCAACAGACAAAGCAGAAGGTCGTGCCTGTGGCGGGCTTTCTTAAGTTCTACCTGAAATGCTTTGGTCATGTCACGCCACCTCCCCACGATCCTGCGTCAGACTGAGGAAAATTTCCTCCAGATTTTTTGTCTGGGAAGTTACTCCCACAACTCCCGCGCCACTTTGCGCCAGAACGCTGACAAGGGCTGCCAGAACCTGGTCAGAAAGAGGTGGCAGTTGTAAAACGTCTGGCTGGTGCTCTGCTGTAACTGCCTTGATTCCCTGCTTCTGCAAAATAGTGATGCTTCTTTGGACGTCAAGAACACGAAGCAGAATACCACCCCGGCTGTGCTTCTGAAGTTCCTTCAGAGAGCCTTCAAAGAGCATTTTTCCATGATGATTTAAGATTCCGATCTGTGTGACCATCTGCTCGATCTCCCCCAATAGATGACTGGAGATCATGACAGTCGCTCCCGTTCTCTCCGACATGGAAGCAATCAGACTTCGCATTTCCTGAATTCCTGCCGGATCAAGACCGTTGGTTGGTTCATCCAGGATCAGAAGTTTTGGCTTTCCAAGTAGTGCCATTGCAATACCAAGACGCTGTTTCATGCCAAGAGAATACTGACCGACTTTCCGGTTTGCATCAGAAGTCAGATCAACCACTTCCAATACCCGGTCAATGTCTTTGTGGGTGATTCCTTTCAGGTCTGCAATAATAGAGAGATTTTCCCGTGCTGTGAGATGCAGATATCCGGATGGAGACTCGATCAGGCTTCCTGTCTGTTTCAATAATGTTATACGATTTTCCTGATCCATGGTTTTTCCAAGCAACTGAACGCTTCCACTGGTAGGATGCGCCAGACCAAGAAGCATCTTCATAGTGGTAGATTTCCCTGCACCGTTCGGTCCCAGAAAGCCATACACACAGCCCTGTGGAACGGAGAGATTCAGATGGTCTACGACTATTCGGCCATTGTAACTTTTACAGAGATTGTGAGTTTCAATAACAGATTTCATAATGTTCACTCCTGTTTTTTGATTGTTTTTGTTTTTTGGAATGAATTTAGTTTATATCTGTTGCCTTAATCTCAGTTGTTGCTTAGCTTAAATTTGGCTTAAGTTTTTGTGGGATAGATAGTATTAATCATAAAGTATGTTATAGTAAAACCAGTACATATTAAAGCAACATGACTGGATATTCTCAATCTACATTCACTACGTAGTTCTTATCAGACAACCATTTTGAGCTTATCAGGAAGATTTTGTACTCCTCCTGGTATATCCGCTTGCCAATACGCAGTTTTTCTTTAACTTGCATTTTATTCCACCAGGAAAGACGAGGACCACAACAATGAACACTATATATGAAACTCAAATTTTAATCGTAGATGACAACCAAGACCTTCTCCATCTGCTCTGTGAACAGCTATCCGGCGCAGGCTACCAGCATATCCAAACTGCCACAAATTGTGCAACCGCAAAAGCTGCTTTCCTGAATGAACAGCCTCAGCTGATGATCCTGGATATCAACCTGCCGGACGGCGATGGCTTTTCCTTATTTCGAACTTTGCGGGCTAAAGCTGATACTCCGGCATTATTTCTTTCCGCCCGTGATGCAGACGCAGACCGTTTATTCGGACTTGGTCTGGGTGCAGACGATTACCTTACCAAACCATTTCTGATACAGGAGCTCCTCCTTCGTGTCCAGCATATTCTTCAGCGTTCTTACCGCACAGAACTCTCTTCCGCCCAAATGATAACGCTGAAACTTGGCGACCGAAGTGTAAATCTCAATGATGCTCTTGTTTTTTTACCGGACGGAAGCCGCACTGCGTTGACCGCCACGGAGCTTTCTCTGCTGCGTAAACTGACAGAAAACCGCGGCCATATTGTAACTTACGACGCGCTTTGCTCCGCTGTCTGGGGCGCCGATTATTATGGCTATGAAAACAGCCTTGGCGTACATATCCGACACCTGCGCCAGAAGCTGGAAGAAAACCCCAGCCAGCCTCATTATCTCATCACAGTACGTGGCATTGGCTACAAACTGGCAAAGGAGGTCTGACATGAAAACTTTTATCCGCCTGATCCGGCGCTATGTACTGACTGCTATAGCTGTTGTTCTACTGTTTTTATTTCTTGGAACCGGGATGATCGTCTGGATCAGCTGGCGGGAAGGTAGCCGTCTGCCACAACAGGAATATACCGCCAGCAAAATCGCTGATTCCATGGCGGAAAACAAGAACGGGCTTAGCTTTGGTTCTGCTCATACTCCTCAAGAGTGGATGGATGGTTACTCCTGGGCTATGGTAATTGATGGTTATGTGAAATGGAATTATCTGCTGCCTGACAAATTAAACCACCACTATACTTCCGGTGATATTGCAAGTTTCGCCCGCTGGTACCTGGATGATTATCCCGTATTCTGCTGGAAGGAAAGTTATGGACTGTTTGTGATCGGTCTTCCAAAAGGAAGTCTCTGGAAATACAGTCTTTATAATTCTCCGGAAGTCCTACGCGATATAGCCCATAACGTTCCTATGATGTTTCTGAGCTTGCTGCTTTTGGGACTGATCTTCTGTCTCTGGCTTGGATGGCGCGGGACAAAACGCTTGAAAATTGTGGCAACGGGATTAGATTCCCTTGCAGAAGGACAGACAGTACAACTGCCAACGAACGGCTTCACCGGAGAACTGGCTGAAAAATTAAACCAGACCAGTGCGCAGCTGCAAAAAAGAAATGAAATGCTTACAAGACGTGATAATACAAGAACACAGTGGATCGCAGGTGTCAGTCACGATATCCGCACACCTCTGGCCCTGATCCTTGGATGTGGAGAACAGCTGGAGCATGATGTTGCGCTCCCTGATGCCGCCCGTCAGAAAGCTGCCGATATCCGCACCCAGTGCGAAAAATTACGCAGCCTGATTGATGATCTGAACCTGACCAGCAAGCTGGAATACGGCGCACAGCCTCTCAGAAAAGAAGCTTTTGCTGCCGGTCCATTATTCCGTAATCTGATCGCACAGTTTTATGACACCCCTCTGGCTGAAAACTGCGAAATTTCTCTGGTACAGTCCGATGCTGCTGAACACGCACAACTTTCCGCAGACCGCGCCCTTCTCAGTCGCCTGCTGGAAAATCTTCTGAATAACAGCATCCGGCATAATACTGATCTTATAGAAATTTCTGGTCTTGTGGAAATTTCTGTTCACACAGAGATAGAAATAGCAGAGAATCTTTTCCGCCTGACAGTAACAGATAACGGAAAAGGCTATCCTCCGGAAGTTCTCGCAACTCTTCATTCTGACGAAACACCCGATAATACACCGCACATTCTGGGGCTCCACGTCGTAGAACAGATTGCCACAGCCCACGGTGGAAAGACCCTCTTCTGCCAGAATGTCCCTGCTGGTGCGAAAGCGGTTGTGTGGCTGCCGGTGGAATAACATCCGTTGCCGCCACCAATACCAACATTATTTCTATATATTTTTCAATCAAACAGCTCCGTATAAAACAGCTGCTTAGGACTTTTAGGTTTATCTGGTATACTCATTTTTATTATTCCTTTATCAACTAAAGGCATTATATGCGTTTGAATTGCATAAGTAACAGAACTTAAACCTAAATAATTACATATTTCTTTTCTTGTTCGCGGCGTTTTACAAAAAAGAATTAATTCCCTATTTTCTACTGATTCAGGAATATTTTTTTCTTCTCCATATTTATACAGTTTTACAATAAAACAACCTCTTTCATCTAAAAATTCAGGTTGTGGTAAATTGTACTCCTGCATCGTTCTGCGAATTGTTGGAATTCCAGAATATCGATTTTCTGTAATTTTCATCACCTCTAATTCCGAGGCAATTACTGGATTTCTGGTATCTGGTTGCACTTTTCCCAACTGATCAATTCGTATTCTTCCATACAATCCACCTGGATTTTTGATTTCAATTCTATCCTCATACATTATTAATTGTATCGGCATGCCCTCTGTATGAATACTATAATCACGGTGTACTAAAGCATTTAATATTGCTTCTCTAATTGCTGTAATTGGGTAGTCCGTTCGATCCTCACGTTTTCCTGTCAAAGGATTAATAATGGTCTTCATTCGCATATTTCTACTTACAAACTTCATTGCTCCCTCAAGCATGTCCGATATATTTCCTTCTATTCTTTGATTATCTAAAAATCTCTCTCCTTGCTCACCGATTTCTCCCATCTCTTTTCCTGGAATAACTGTTGCAATAATACATAATTGAGGAAAATAAGCTTGGGGATATGGGCTAAAATTCATTACAGAACTTAATGTAATCCCATCATTCCGTTTTATACTCATCAACTCATAAATCTCATTGTCTGGTATAACTGCCAAGCGTGCTTTTCCTTTCTTCAATAATCCAATATATTCTGCTAATAGCACCTGATCCAATGAAGCAAATGAAGCCCTCTCAATTACCCTTATATCATCCTGATATTTTTTTCTATAAGCCTCATAACTATATACTTCATATTCTGTCATAGGCTCGTCACTGTCTCCTACACGTATAAACGAGCCCTTTACTCTTCCCCTTCCACGATAAAAAACCGGTCTATCTGAAATATCTGCACCAGGTATTTCAGCAGAAACAAAATATTTTCCATTTTTTTCTGCAACTGTAAGCTGTGGTCTAACAACTGGTTCCATCTGCAAACATTGCTCATTTATTTTCTTCTGGATATCTTGCGGATCATATACTCCCACTTCTTTAAAATTTTGCTTTTCATCCACACCAAAAATAATAATTCCTCCATCATCCTGATTGGAAAAACTAGACAATGAATCATACAAATGTTTGGGGCACCCTTGTTCTGCACTTTTTATCTCTAATGTAGGAGTTTCACACTTAAATTTCTGAATCAATTCTAATTTTTCAATTAATTCTTCGTTTGTCATTTTAGTTCCTCCATTTTTTTCATATTCTAACATTATATTTAAGTTTATTCAAGGAACTCAAATATTATTCAAGAAACTAAAATAGGAACTCAAATCATTTAGGTTCCTATTATATACTTATCTGCATTTATTTTCGAATTGCATAATATATCCATGCCAAATTTTTCTTATCTACTAGGATTTCATAATACTACTTCCCCTGCCTTGCAAAACCAGACTAATGTATTGTATGGTATGCACATAGTTCTTTTCCTGTTCTCATGCTATTTACTTTCTGAAAAAAGACGCATCGCATTATCAAACTCTCCGCATTGTAAAGTATCTTTTTCAATCTCAACTTTCATTATACTTTTCATCAACCAAGAACACATCCTATTAGTTTGTGATCTTTGTTTAATTTTCTCTGTATCGAGTCCCATATCCCTTAAGCTTATGATTCTATACAATTCCTTACACAGACTGGCAACATTCAATAAATCATCAAATTTCATTGTCACCGGTACTCTATTAGAAGAATGAGTATAAAAATTCCTATCATTCACAATATCATTTATAAGTTTTTCCTTTTCCCCTACAAATTTAGTTTTAGATATTTCTATAAAACAATTGCAACCTTTATATAAATAATCTTTCACCGCTTTTCTAAATGATATACCTGAATATCCAAGCCCCTTTTCAACCAATTCTTTTTCGTCTTCATTTTCAAGTTTACTCATTAATTCTTTCTTCTTTTCTTCAAATTCTTTAATTTCTTTTTCCTCATCTGTATATGCCTGAGTATACCCTTCAATCAATTGCATTGCAGCTAAAAATTTGTTTATTGTTACAATTTTCACATCTTCATCAAGTAGAATTCTTCCATACGCTTGCTGTGCATTATATATTTTTCTATAATTAGAGAACCAATACTTCATTGCTTGCTCTAAATTTTGAAAATCTGTTATCTTATATAAACTACTCCTTTTAAAAGATATAGAATCCATCGTATCATTTTTCAATACATTTAGCTTTTCTTTCGGAAAATTACAAATTCCTATAACTTCTACCATTTTATTACTTTCAGTACAATTTAAAGAATTAACAGTAACATTTTCTCCTGCCAATACCGAAAAAAAGTCCACTATTATATATAAATTTCTTTTTATCTCCTCCATATCTATAGCTGAATTAAACTTCCATATAATATAATGTGCAAATCCAATGGAAAAAGATTCTTTTCTATATTGATATCTCGGATAAACACAAAATGTTAATTCCCCGTTTTCTAACTGCACAACTTTATTTTCTATATTAATTGGTATATCAATTTTATGATAAAATAAAATATCCATATAATTTTTATTCATGTCATACGGGCATAAACCAATTAACTCATTTCCCTCCGTTATTTCAAAGCGAATCTCTTGAAATTTAGATGTATTTGTATAAGCCCTTTCACCCTTAAACAATATATCTGCCTGCAGTTCAAGTTTAAAATAATTATCCATTCCTCCTGACGCTGATTTGAAATTCAATCCAACTGCCGTTATCATTTCTCCTTCTTCTAATTCAATTACCAAATATTGGTTTATTTCTTCTCTCACCAAATTTACAATATCTCTTGAAACTCTGTAAAGCGTAATCATACCTTGATAAAATTTATTAATACTTATTTCTGCCCTACTATCCATTTCTACTTTATTTATATAAAGAAGCTTTCCTGAAAAGCCAGTTTTTGATTTTATACTCATATTACCCCTCTGTTATATAAACTCTCTAGCACCAAATATATTTAACAGCATTCTCTCCAAACAATATTAAATATTATAAATATTCTCTTCTTTACCTAGATTTTTAAATATACTTTTTTATTTTAGCATATTTTATAGAACAGAAAAACCCCGGAAATCTTACGGTTCCGAGGGTCTTCTTAATAATCATCTTTTTATTCTTCATTTTTTACGCCCAACTCTTCTACTGATCAATTTTTTATACTCTATCGAACTAACACGTATCCATTCCTGCTGCTCTCTACAATATTGAGAAATTATCATGCAATATGAATCAAATTCTTCTAACAGTTCCTTTCCTGTTCTATGATATTCAATAATGTAATCCTCTGTATTTTCTATTGCTGCTCTTTCCAAATATCCACAGCCTTTTAAATTCATTAATGTATCAAACAAGTCAACTTGAATTGTATATACAACTAAAATTTTTTGAATAGAATTTATTATTTCTTCTCTTATCTCATAATCCTTAGCCAAATCATTATTATAATTTTCCCTTAGTTTAAAACATGGTGTTATAACATATCGGTAAAGTTCCTGGCATAGTGCCTCATTCACTGCTGGAGCCTTTTTATACTCTGGTATGATAACCTGAAAAATAAAAAATATTTCTGCAGCAATTAAAGAAATAGCTATATTAAAAAGAAATTCTCCCACATCCCACAACCAATTTACAACATTGAAAGCACTAATTATTGAGCTGCATTTGAATATTAAATATATCACGCAATATAATATGGCTACTACTCCAACAATAAAAACCTTTCGATACATTTTTCCAAAATATATCAGAATATTTTCCTGTGGTCTTTTCACCATATAATCATCTCTTCCGCCACCTCTAAACTCTAGCTTTTTCATATTTTCTCTCCCTCAACAATCTTCATTATATCATCTGTCTTTTCGTAAAAGAAAGCTTTATTTTATGTAAATGATAGGAATCAAAATACCTTGACAAATGCAGGACATGAAACTTGAGATAATGTCATTAAAACGTATAATCTGACATAATCCTTAATCACATTTCTGCTTCATAGGTAAATCTACTCTCTCTATTATTGGATTTGCGAAAAATATTTATCCTTCCAACAGAAAAACCCGTAGAACCGAAGTTCTACGGGCATCTTACGCTTGGACACAATGTACCTAACGGTACGCAATATATATTAAATAAGGATGTTATACTAATTAACGATTACTCGATGATTGTAGCAACACGTCCTGATCCTACAGTACGTCCACCTTCACGGATAGCGAATGTAAGACCCTGGCTCATAGCGATCGGATGAATCAGCTCGATTGTCATCTCGATGTTATCTCCAGGCATGCACATCTCTGTTCCCTCTGGAAGGTTGCAAACACCTGTTACGTCTGTTGTTCTGAAATAGAACTGCGGACGATAGTTGTTGAAGAATGGTGTATGACGGCCACCCTCGTCTTTAGTCAGAACGTAAACCTGAGCTGTGAATTTTGTATGGCATGTAAGTGTTCCTGGTTTAGCAAGAACCTGTCCACGCTCGATCTCGTTTCTCTGAACACCACGAAGAAGTGCTCCGATGTTATCACCAGCCTGAGCCTCATCAAGAAGTTTACGGAACATCTCGATACCAGTTACAACAACTTTACGAGTCTCCTCTTTGATACCAACGATCTCAACTTCCTCAGATACGTGAAGAACACCAGCCTCAACTCTACCAGTTGCAACTGTACCACGTCCTGTGATGGAGAATACGTCCTCTACAGGCATTACGAACGGTTTATCTGTGTCACGCTGTGGGTCCGGAATGTACTCATCAACAGCATCCATAAGCTCCATGATCTTGTCTCCCCATGGGCCAGCCGGATCCTCAAGAGCTTTAAGAGCAGAACCCTGGATAACCGGAATGTCATCTCCTGGGAAGTCATACTCGGAAAGAAGATCACGGATCTCCATCTCAACGAGCTCAAGAAGCTCCTCATCGTCTACCATATCACATTTGTTCATGAATACAACGATGTAAGGAACACCTACCTGACGGGAAAGAAGGATATGCTCTTTAGTCTGAGCCATAACACCGTCTGTAGCAGCAACAACAAGGATAGCACCATCCATCTGAGCTGCACCTGTGATCATGTTCTTAACGTAGTCAGCATGTCCTGGGCAGTCAACGTGTGCGTAATGTCTACGCTCTGTCTGATACTCAACGTGAGCTGTAGAAATTGTGATACCACGCTCTCTTTCCTCTGGAGCTTTATCGATATCCTCAAAGTTCTCTACTACGTTTCCTGGAACTCTCTCTGCAAGAACTTTAGTGATAGCTGCTGTTAATGTTGTTTTACCATGGTCAACGTGTCCGATGGTACCAATGTTACAATGCGGTTTTGTTCTCTCAAACTTAGCCTTTGCCATTTTAAAATGTCCTCCTTAAAACTTGGCTCTATCAAAATTAGAGCATTTTTTCAGATTTAAACTTGCTAACCTTGATTATATTGCAAACCAAGGTTATTTGCAAGCATTTTATTATTTTATATCAGATCAGTCCTTTTTGGAAAGGATCTTCTCCTGTACAGACTTCGGAACCTGCTCATATTTCTCGAAGAACATAGAGTAGTTACCACGTCCCTGTGTTCTGGAACGAAGGTCTGTAGCATATCCGAACATCTCGGAAAGCGGAACATATCCACGGATCATCTTACCGCCACCGATATCTTCCATACCTTCGATACGTCCACGACGGGAGTTGATATCACCGATAACGTCACCCATGTAATCCTCTGGTGTAGTAACTTCGACCTTCATGATTGGCTCAAGAAGAATCGGAGCTGCTTTCTGCATAGCATCCTTGAATGCAAGAGAACCTGCAATGTGGAATGCCATCTCAGAAGAATCGACTTCATGGTAAGAACCATCATATACATTTGCATGTACACCAACTACCGGGAATCCTCCGAGGATACCAGCTTTCATAGCTTCCTCGATACCTTCGCCAATTGCCGGGATGTATTCCTTCGGAATAGCACCACCAACAACTGTGGACTCGAACTTGTACAGCTCTTCTCCGTTGGCATCCATAGGCTCGAATTTAACTTTACAGTGACCATACTGTCCACGACCACCAGACTGTTTAGCATACTTGCTGTCTACATCAACAGGCTTGGTGATTGTCTCTTTGTAAGCAACCTGAGGTGCACCAACGTTAGCCTCAACCTTGAACTCACGAAGAAGACGGTCAACGATGATATCCAAGTGAAGCTCACCCATACCAGCGATAATGGTCTGTCCAGTTTCCTGATCTGTATGAGCACGGAATGTCGGGTCCTCCTCAGCAAGCTTAGCAAGTGCCTCACCAAGTTTGCCCTGTCCAGCTTTTGTCTTAGGCTCGATCGCGAGCTCGATAACTGGCTCCGGGAACTCCATGGACTCAAGGATTACCGGATGCTGCTCGTCACAGATTGTATCACCTGTTGTAGTGAATTTGAATCCGATCGCTGCAGCGATATCACCGGAGTAAACCTTATCCAGCTCCATACGTTTGTTAGCGTGCATCTGAAGGATACGTCCAACACGCTCTTTTTTATCTTTTGTGGCATTCAGTACATAAGAACCGGAGTTCATTGTTCCTGAATAAACACGGAAATAAGCAAGTTTTCCTACGAATGGGTCAGTCATGATCTTGAATGCAAGAGCGGAGAACGGCTCATCATCAGATGAATGTCTCTCAACTTCGTTGCCGTCAAGGTCAACACCCTTGATAGCCGGGATATCTGTAGGAGCCGGCATATACTCAAGGATTGCGTCCAGAAGCTTCTGAACACCTTTGTTTCTGTAAGCGGAACCGCAGCAAACCGGTACTGCTGTACACTCACATGTAGCTTTTCTGAGGACAGCTTTCAGTCTGTCTACAGAAGGCTCATCTCCCTCAAGATACTCCATCATGAGGTCATCATCCAGCTCGCAGATCTTCTCGATCAGCTCTGTATGATAAAGTTCTGCATCTTCCTGCATATCCTCCGGGATATCAACGATAGAGATATCGTCGCCCTTGTCATCGTTGTAGATGTATGCTTTCATCTCGAAAAGGTCGATGATTCCTTTGAAGTCATCCTCTTTTCCGATCGGAAGCTGAAGGCAGATAGCGTTTTTACCAAGACGAGTCTTGATCTGCTCTACTGCACCGTAGAAGTTTGCACCAAGGATATCCATCTTATTGATGAATGCCATACGAGGTACATTGTAGGTATCAGCCTGACGCCATACGTTCTCTGACTGCGGCTCAACACCACCCTTAGCACAGAAAACGCCGACAGCACCATCAAGTACACGAAGGGAACGCTCAACCTCAACAGTGAAGTCTACGTGTCCTGGTGTATCAATGATGTTGATACGATGCTCAAGAGCACCTGGCTTTGGTTTGCAGTTCTCCTCAAGAGTCCAGTGACATGTTGTAGCAGCGGATGTGATTGTGATACCACGCTCCTGCTCCTGCTCCATCCAGTCCATTGTCGCTGTACCTTCATGAGTATCACCGATCTTGTAGTTAACACCTGTGTAATAAAGAATACGCTCTGTAAGAGTTGTTTTACCAGCATCGATATGCGCCATGATACCGATATTTCTGGTTCTCTCTAATGGATATTCTCTTCCTTCTTTTCCAGCCAATGAATTTTCCTCCTCGAATTAGAAGCGATAGTGAGCAAATGCTTTATTTGCCTCAGCCATCTTGTGCATGTCTTCTTTTCTCTTAACGGATGCACCTGTGTTGTTCATTGCGTCCAGAAGCTCATTAGCCAGTCTTTCTTCCATTGTCTTCTCGCCTCTCTTACGTGAGAACATTGTAAGCCAACGAAGAGCAAGTGCCTGACGTCTGTCTGCTCTTACCTCGATCGGAACCTGATAAGTAGCACCACCGATACGTCTTGCTTTTACCTCGAGAACTGGCATGATGTTGTTCATAGCCTCTTCAAATACTTCAATTGCTGGTTTACCAGCTTTTTCCTCTACTCTGGTGAATGCACCGTATACAATTTTCTGAGCAACACCTTTCTTACCGTCTAACATGATGTTATTGATAAGCTTGGTAACCACTTTGTTATTGTACATCGGGTCAGCCAGAACGTCTCTTTTCTGAGTATGTCCTTTACGTGGCACGTTACTTCCCTCCTTAATCATATTGATTATATCATCGGTACTCACGCAGTAAAACTATTGCATGTTCGCACTGGTAAGGTCCTATATTTAACCCGCAACCGACAGGGTATATGGAATACCGTACAAATCCTTATAGTCTTCCGCTGTAATACATTAGATGAATAATATCTTTGTAATCCTCCTGATTATCTGCAATCAGGAAGCGGCGTAGATTTCTGATCTACAAAAATTATTTTTTAACTTTAGGTCTCTTAGCTCCGTATTTGGAACGAGCCTGTTTTCTGTTAGCGACACCTGCGGTATCAAGAGTACCTCTGATGATGTGGTATCTTGTACCAGGTAAGTCCTTAACTCTTCCTCCACGGATAAGAACAACGCTATGCTCCTGAAGGTTGTGACCCTCTCCTGGAATATAACTTGTTACCTCGATACCGTTGGAAAGACGAACTCTGGCGATCTTTCTAAGAGCTGAGTTAGGCTTTTTAGGAGTAGCTGTTTTAACAGCAGTACAAACACCACGTTTCTGTGGAGCAGCCTGATCAACTGCTTTCTTTCTTAAAGAGTTGTATGTTTTCTGCAGAGCCGGTGCTGTAGATTTTTTAACAGCTGTCTGACGGCCCTTTCTTACTAACTGGTTGAATGTTGGCATTCCATTTCACCTCCCGATTTATTTCTCCATGGGCTTTCCCATGGGGCCTTGCGGTTGCTATTTACAAATTACGGCATGCAAAAATATAACGTTTCATTCGCACGCTTGCTCATTATAGACCGTAAATACAGGGCTTGTCAAGGTGTTTTATAAAGAATTTTTGCTGATTTTACAGGGGTTTTACACGGTTTTCTCCATAGATGTCACAACCTGCCGGAAATACCCATTTTTCTTCTGCTGATATACCAGAGTATTCCCAGTATTCCTGCTATTAATATAGAAAGAACTGCTCCCGCCTGCAGCCCCGGAGTCCGATATTTCATAGTAACCGTATGTGGCCCGGCCGAAAGCTTTACACCGGTAAGCCCCTGGATGCTTTTCCCATCGACCTTTTTCCCATCTACATAAATCTGCATATCAGGATCATAAAATATGCTGAGAAGGAGCATTCCATCCTTTGCTGCAGCTATGGTACCCTTTCCATTCTTCAGATCCATCTGCTGGGAAGAAAGCATTTCATAGATCTCATCCAGGTCCGATTCCCGGTAAGTTCCCAGAACCGCTTCCTGCATTCCGGTTTCCGCAGTTACATGCACAACCGTATCCGTATCATAAGTGCCAAGATCCAGGAAATTATTATTCCAGTAATCGGATTTCTGCTCCTGGCCGTTGATCGTTACAGTTTCCGGCTCTGTCCCCGGAATATAGAGATACCCATGCTCCCCTTTTTTCAGCGAAATATCAAAATCCACAGTCCCGGCCCATACTGCTTCTGAAGACACCGTCTGCATTTTGTACAGTCTTTTTCCCGCAATACCGCTGAGCAGCCGGTTCTGAACTTCAAGTGGATCTGTTCCTTCCATTACATAGTCCAGTACAGAATCACTGACCATATATCCTGCTTTCAGTGCTCTCGGATTCTCATAGAGATCAAAGGACTGGCTTTCTCCGATTTTTTTATAAACAATATGAAGCTTTCTTGTATTCCTGCAAAACAGATATCGTATTCCCAGAAGCATATCCGTCACTTCCGTGGATCCTGCATACTGAAAACGATTTTCCAGATTTTCAAAGCCCATGTTTTTTACAAAATCCCACATTTCCTCTGTATTAGTAGAGGAATACATAGATATCCCGTTCAGCTGATACAGCATCTCTTCATTCCTCACAAGAGGATTTACGATGGCGGCACGGTAATCCACCTGATCCACACCGGCAGATTCCAGTAATCCACAAACCTCCTGCTCACTTTCCACATAAATATCACGGTTTGCGGTTCCATTATCTGTAATACTGACGATTCCGTGAATTCCTGTCTCTGCAAGGATCAGCACTGCCAGCACCAGACATCCCAGCTTTCGGATCTCCACACAGCAGAAGGCATGACCGGACAGTTTTCCACAGATACACCGTTCCGTCCACATAACCAGAAAGAATACTGCAAGAACCCCTGCTGTAAGCAGAAGTCCCCAGATATTTCCGCTTTTGATCCCCACAACGATACAGAAGCCCTCTGCAGCGATCAGTCCGGCAAAAATTCTTCCTGTGCTTTCATTTTCCACATTTCCCCATGCATCACAGGACATTTTCAACAGCAGAAATATCAGGATGAACACAAAACGATTGGGGATTCCCACAGGTTTATGCAATCCGTGAAAAAGCAGATTCAGCGCTGTGATATGGATCCCCGCAAAATACAAAACGATCAATATACCTGTTACGATTTTTTCTGCTGTGCGGATTTCTTTATTCAGAAAATAAATCCCGGCAAAAAGCAGCACTGCACAGCCACAGTAAAGGTTCACATCTCCCTGGTCGCCGGATTTTACAAAGGACAGGGAATCCTCGAATAATGCGCCCAGCTGTTTCCAGATATCTCCGTACACTCCCGAAAGTCCGGTGCCTGCCTCTTCCGCCGCTGCTGTTCTGGATACCGCAGCAATTCCGGGGATCAGCGTGATTCCTGCAAGTCCGGCTCCGGCAACAGACGCCCCGGCAAATTTCAATAATGAAAAACGGATTTTCTCCGGCCGCCGACCGGATTCTGCCGCAGCCAGCTCTGCCAGATAATAAAAAGCAGCAAATGTGCATAACATAAATCCCATATAATAGCTGGTTAAAATACAGTACCCCAGCACCAGACAATACCCTCGCCATTTTCCGGTATGCACCAGCTGTTCAATAAGATATGCAAGCACCGGAAGAAGCATGATACAGTCCAGCCACATCACATTGCTGTAATAGCCTATAAGAAAATCAGACAGTGCGTACATACAGCCAAGAGAAACTGCCATACTTCCTCTGCCCGGATATTTTTTCCCGGAATACCATGCCATGGATACGCTGCAAAGCCCTGCCTTGATCAGGATCACCGCAGTAATAGCCTCGTTTACATACATGAATTTCATAAACAGCAGTATTAGGAAGCTGAACGGACTGCAGAGATAATAGCAAAACAATCCGTAAAAATTATATCCCATGGCATGTGCGGACCAGGTCCAGCCCGTTCCCTTTCCAAGCTGCTCTGAAAGTTCCCTGTAAAAGGCTGTATACTGATGGACTCCATCTACCACCAGCGCCGAATTCTCTCCAAAAGGATAAACACCCTTCAATGCAAAGCCCAGCGTAAAGATCAGCACCGGAAACAGAAACGCCAGGAGATAGATCCACCCTCTGTTTCCCTGTTTTTTGTTTTTTTCCGCTTTCTGTATTCTTATTGGTCTCATTTCATTTCCTCGTCTGTCTGCAGCAATTCCAGGCCGTTCTGTTCTGGACAGCTGAATTATCTATCGGCTGTTATTTTCTGAAATACTGTTATTTCTTTTCCGTCGTTTTTTCCTACTGTATCATGTTTTTGTGAAATTACTGCGAATTTTTTCAGAGCAAAAGAAAAAAGCTGTCACATCCTTGGAGACACAGAAAACTCCGCCGACGTAACAGCTTCTTTCTGAAGGAATCTGTGTACGCTGATCCACAGATCTCTTCATGGGTGTAATTATTAACTTTATGTGATGAGTTTTTTAATTCCCAGCCTGTATGATACGGATATTCACATATCCTGAGGTGGCTGTTTACAGGTTAAGAACTATTATGGATATATGATAGCATGGCCATATACATTTGTAAAATTGATATTTCGTGTTTATAATATAGAATATTTTAATATTTATCAAACGGATAAAAGCCTCTACCACACGGTAAAATCCTGTTTTTATAAAACGGTATAGCCTCTGGATTTCAGGCAGGATCTCACTTCCATGATATCCTCGGTATGGAATACCATGATCGGCTTGCCGGAATCACGGTTAAAGGAGAGGTACAGATAATCCACGCTCACATTACTGTCCTTCAGTGTAAGAAGCAGATCATTCAGATTTCCAGTCTTATCCTCAACCTCCACTCCGATCACCTCGATCACGTGGCAGAGATATCCTGCAGCGATCAGAGCCTCCATTGCCTTATCCGGCTCCGAAACTACCATTCGTACGATTCCGTACTCTGCGCTGTCATTAGTCACAGAGCCCAGAATGTTGATATCCTCGTTCTTCAGGATACCGGTAATGTTCTGCATAACACCCTTTTTATTTTCTGCATAGATGGATAACTGTTTCAGCATGATAAAATCCTCTCTTTCCTATGTGCTTTATTTTGCTGTTCTATCGTATGATAAATCTTCGCACATCTTATCAGGTATGTCAACCAGAGCAAGCCGGATAATAACACAGACATTCATATTTTAGTTTACCCGGCTCCATAAACACTGATATTTTATGATCAGCATTTAACCCGGCCCGCCTGTTCACCGCATGTGAGCATGGAGATATTTTTCCCGGGTAGCGATACCTCCCCGGATATGTCGCTCCTGCTTGTTTACATCCAGTACCTTGCGAACTTCTATGGCCAGAGCCGGATTGATCACTTTCAGGCGTTCTACGCAATCCTTATGTTTGGTTGTCACTAATTAGAACGGTTTCATCTAAGCCTAAATCACCGAAGATTCGTAAGTAAATATCTACGTTACCATCCTTGTCTACTTCAATTTTCTGGATAATCCGTTTAAGCTGTGCATTGGTCATCTGGTGAACATCGGAAATATCTTCAATCTCTTTAAACGTGCGATTCAAGATTATTTCCAGTTGTTCACCTTTTGTCAGGTGATAAGCAACCATTTTCAACTCATTCTCCAGACGCTCGATTTCCTGTTTTGTGCCGCCGATTTTTTCATTCAGTTCCTCACGTGTAATGAGGTCATCGGTGTACATATCCATGTATTTCTGACGCATTTTTTGAAGCTTGTGAAGCTGTGCGTTCAATTCCTTTTCGTAATTCAGGTTCTCATCCTTGGCTTTGTAAACCCTCTGGAATTCGCCTGTTACGTGACGAATTACATTTTTCTTTGCTTTCAGCAGCTCGGAAAAGTATTCGGACAGAACTTCAATCAACTCTTCCTCGTCCACTGTCTGAGCATTCGGGCAGCTATCCGCCCCACGTCCATTATGACCGGAACATACCCAGCGAATATAAGTATTCTTATAAGTACGAACAGTTCGTCGAAATGACCAGCCACATTCCTTACATTTAATCAGAGTAGAAAACAAATACTTATTGCTCTGCCGTTCCTTTGTTAATTTAAAAGTCTTGCTTCTGCACTCCAAAATCTCCTGTGCCTTTTCATACATTTCCGGCTCAATAATCCGCAGTTCCGGACGTTCTGTTACCATCCACTCCGTCTCGTCTTTTTCCGTTCTCTGTCCAGTCAGGAAGTCAGCTACTTCCTGCTTGCCGTTGATAATTTTTCCGGTATAAAGTTCATTCGTTAAAATCCGGCACGTCGCATTCTGGCTCCACTGACAATTACGCTTTGTTCGGATACCTTTCGCATTCAGCATGTTTGCAATCTTGGCGGCACCATATCCTTCTTCGATATACCATTTATAAATCTGCCTGATAACAGCTGCTTCTTCCTCGTTGATTGCCAAATTAAAGTAATCTCCAATGGTTTTATCATATCCGTACACAATATTCGGAACTCGTCCTTTTTCAGCATTCATTTTCTTGCCGAATTTCACACGCTTTGAAGTATTGGCACTTTCTTCCTGCGCCAATGCACCGAAGATTGTCAGAACAAATTCACTGTTTCCCATGCTGGTCATGTTGGCCGTCAAAAACTGTGTCTCGATTCCTAATGCTTTCAGTTTGCGGACATTCTGCAGAAGGTCTACAGTATTTCTGGCAAAGCGAGAGATGTCCTTTACTACTACCATATCAAATAGTCCATGTTCAGCATCAGCCATCATGCGTAAAAATTCTTTTCGATTTTTTATTTTCGTGCCTGAAATACCCTCATCTGCATATAATCTAACTAAGTTGTCACCAGTACGCTGGGTGTACTCAGAGAAAAATTGCTTTTGAGCTTCCAGACTGTTGAGCTGATCAGCTTTATCAGTGGAGACACGACAATAAGCAGCTATATTCATATCTAATACCTTTCTGTTATATTTAAGTCGTTCTGTTACAACTTTATTGTACCATCTAAAATATAATTGTAAATAGCAAAATAAGGAATACCCTTTCTTCAGAATATTCCTTATATGCATTACTCTTCGATAAAAAAATTTTCTAACAATAGCATAATGGATTGTTCATCAACATTACCTGGTTCTTTTAAATTTTTTTTCTTTTTATTCAATAACAAATATGTATCTGTAAAAACATCTTGTATCGTCCCAAGGCATTTATCTTTTGCTAATTTAACCATCAACTCAAGAATTACACGATCCACATAGATATGCAAATGTTCTCCTAACATTTGTATTCGTTTATGGCTTTCCCCTGCATGAACAATAGCATTTCTAAGCCTATATAAGCGATAAAGATGCCATTCAATTCTTTGACAATACTTTTCGGAAAGATGCCATAATTTTTCGCGATTTTCTCTTTGCTCATATAAGTTATATATTTTATAACGTATATTGGGATAATACTTAAGCTCATTCGCAAAATAATCTTCTCGATATTTCTCATATTTTTCAAGAAATATAAAGCCTGCGATTTTACAAATCTCTTTATCGAATTCTGTTATATCTTTAAGCAACAAACTTACTTTTCGATTACCTAAATTATTTTTCAAATCGTCAAGTATATTAGAAAATATGCATTCGAAATAGTCATTTTGTAGAATGGAAACTATATTATCAGTAACGCTTTCAATTTTGGATTTTGAACTATCTGTAACACTTGCAACCTCCAACGCTGACCACAAATTAAGAAATGCATCATTTAAGTCTTGTTGATTTAATGCCGCATTATGCAAATCAACAATCTTATTAAGCTGAGAATAAGTTTCCTTTCCTTTTTCTTGGCATCCCAAAACAATTGTATCTATTTCAGTTTTAAAATTTTCTCGTGGCTCAGGCTTGATACTTTTATACCCAAACGCTTTTACGGGAAGAATTATTCCCTCTTGGGTATCTTGTCGAATTACCAATCCGTTTTTACCTATTACACTGATATTATCATTCAAAAAAACTTCTAAATATCTCAAAAAAATTTCTAATGCAGAATACGCTCGTTTCATTGCTGAATAATTATCATATGCCTTTGTTTCCATAACCCCTATAAAGGACTTTTGCTTTCTTTTAATCTGTTTAAAGCAACCATCATCTTCAAACGAAATATGCAATCTTTCATTTAACAACTTTTGATATGGCTTTAATTTTTCATAAAAAACAAAGTACACTTTGTATTTACCAATTTCAAAATCAAACCTATTCAAAAAAATCTGTGCTTTTTTTTCTGGATCATTTATACTTTCCTCAAATATATTTCTCAGGAATCTATATATATATTCCGATGAATATCCATGCCATAGCAAAAAAGCAAGCCAAGCACGAAGTCCTTTTTCAATTTCTGTTTTACGGTTTGATTCCGACAAATTTTCTTTCAAGTATTTACAACATATTTCATAGTACTTTTTCTTTGGTATCTTATTGAATATATAATGTACCGCTGTTCTTTGATCTTTATCTAAAAATTTTGCCATCTCTTCAATAACTTCATATTTATACAACTCTCGAACAATAACGTCTGTCATTAAACTCGACTTAATCTCTTTTGCAATTATATCTAATTGATATTGCTTAATACTCCCTTTCACCACATCTTTTTCAGTATCAACATATTCTTCTAATAATGTTTGTGTATTATGAACAGGCGCTTTAACAATATCATCTGAATAATGAAACAACATTTCTTGTAGTCTTTGAACAAAAAATAAATATCCATCCTTAGTAGATGTCCAATCTTGTGTAATATATTTCATTTTTCATCCCCCTCGCATTTTTGTAAATCAATCATTTTTTTATCAAGTACCACTTTGCATACCTATTAGTTCCTGTTGTAACAACAATTCCATCCTTTTTCATTGCCTGTAACAAATTAGAAACCTTCTTCGATTTCTGTTCATCGCTAAGTACTTCTGGCAATGCTTTTTCCAGTACTTCCATTAAATCTCTTTTGCTGGCTTCTCCCATTGACTGAAGTGCTTTTATAATTAACTGCTTGCAAATATCATCATCTAACCCTTTATTTCGAACATAAGCAGCTTTCTGTCCGACAATATCTGCCACCTTGAAAGATACAAAAACATTAGGATAACGTCCTTCCACAAGACCTTTTTTCTTCAAATCCTTAAAGCTTTCTTTAGAAACTACTTCCTGTTTCTGAACTTTATCCAACAAAAATACAGTTCTCATATCTAAATCTTCATTGGAATATAAAAGCTGAGTATAATTCTTATCCAATATCTTTCCGTACACAGTCACTGTAACTCTATTAATTGTGTTCAAATCATATGTCGGCAATGGGAAGCATTTATCACGCTGTATCTGATACATCATTGGTATTCCCATTGAATTTGTATCAATCATATACAGATTTACCATTGCGTTACACAAAAACACATTTCGATAATACGGTGGTTTATATCCCGGTTCCAGTGCTTGTTCAATAGTTTCTGGTATAAAAGCCCCCTCATTGATAAATACCAGTCTGTCCTCAAATTCCTCTACGTTGATTTTTCCACGCAAGCGATAGTCCTGATGAGCAATACAGTTATTAATAATCTCTTTGATCAGCTCTGGTTCATATTGATCTACTTCATCCGGAAACAAAGTCTGCTGTCCGGCAATATAGCGATACTTTACATTTCTGATCCTGGAATATACCTTATCCACTGCCATTAACATCGGTATATCAAAATGTTCATAAGCTTTTACCGAATTATCTGCATTATAAAGTGTCCAGGTAATTCTAGGAATAAAGCCATCAAAGAAATATTTAGCCTCACTTTTTCCTAATAACAATAACGCCGTTCTGGTTATTTTTCCTTTTATTGTAATACCAGCTTTATTTAAAACCTCAATATCAGACAGTTTCTTTAAAACTTCCTGTGCTTTTTTTCGATCACTCTGACGTTTTGAGAAAAGTTCTCTTGCTCTTTTAATCGCTTCTTCATCCAAATCTTCTATGGTAGCATCTTCTACAATTTCTTTTGACCAATCCATTCCTATCTGATTTCTAAGTAGATCTACTTTATTCATCGGAAGCGGCGATACAGATTCATGCTCTCTGGCATACGCTGCCCCTTGCCATGTTGTCGGAATCCCCCTAATAGCTGGAGGAATTTGAAATGCTATCACTCGACATTTTTCCATTGTCAGTTCGTATATCTCCAGAAATGTCAATCGTTCATTGGTTCCATTTACGATTTCCTTTTTCAAACTTTGCAGACTTCCCTGTTTCCGAAATTCCGTTCCTACATATCGTTTATCATCCGAAATTCCGAAAATCAGCCACGCCTCCTGTAATCCCCGAAGATTTGCTTCATTGCTAAGTGCAGAAAAATATTTACCAATGTCATTAAACGAATAATTTGTGCGTGCTTCTTTAAATTCTACAACTTCATTTTCAAAGGATTCTATCATGCGAACAATCTTTTCTTTTAATTGGCTATCCGTATATATCATATTCTTCCGCCTTTCAAAATTTTCTATGACTAAATTCTATGACTAATCTATGACTTTCTAGAACTAATTTTAACTGATTTTCAGACAGAACACAAGCAATAGCAAAAAAATAAAAGGCATCCCACGCGCTACGCAGGACACCCTCCATCATGTTTTGGTTCATTGGGAAGCTCATCCGCTGCTTCTTGTATTGCCTGTTCCACCTTACTTGCATTTGCTTCAATCAATATCTTTAACAGATAGTCGGCGGTTACTTCCGCAGTGTTTGGATTATGGAATCGATAATTAAGTTTTCTCTTTTTCATAGCGGAATTCCCACCTCCTCCCGTATATCCTTGTCCATAACTATGAAAATGTTCTTTGAAATAGTCCTGCTAAATGTCATTCCTGTTCAACTTAAATAGATGCCAGTCAAAGGGGCATCCCTGTTGTAAACCACCGCTGTAAACAAACTCCAAAAAATCTAATTCTTTTTGTTTTTTCAGTTTTCTTTCCTCAATACCAAATTACTCTTATATATCTGTTTACTGTTTACAAATTCTACAACTCAAAGCAATAACCATAGATAAAAGCGTAAACAACACGCCAACTACCGTAAACCTGACTGGCATTTTACTGGAAGGATAACTCCATCTGCCGGGCTTCCTCCTCAGTAACCGGATGCCAGTCATTTTCATTTTTTAAGTCTTTTGCGTCTCGTTTACAGTTTTCGTTTACACATACCCACGAACGCTGTGTACCGTAATCCTTGAATCTTGTCATCGTCCCCTGTTTCCAACCCACAATGCTTGTATTCATGATTTCACAGATGCGGTCTGTCTCCGCCTTCTTCGGCTTTACATAAGGATTGTCCAGTGCCTCTTTAAAAAGCATCAATGAACAGACTTTTCTGTCTTCATGTTCATCCAGCCATGCCTGTATCATTCCGGCTTCCGTATCATCCGCCATGAACTCCTGCCGCAGTTTATCAAGCTGTGTTTCTGTTTCCTTTGAAAACGCCAGTTTAAAATTCCCATTACGGTACAACATCATTGCTTCCGCCCACACCTGATCAATATACTGTCTGGATTCCTTCTCATTTTCGAGGATATGAACCTCCATCTCTGCCCGGTTCGTCTGAACCGGAACGAATCTTCGATTTCCGGTACGGTCAAACGGCAGGAATCGCTTAATATTGGATGTTCCTCCAAATACACATTGTCTCGGACGATCAAGAGCATATACTGCATAAGAATCCCGATAAGTCTCTTTCTGCCTGCTCAGAAAGCTCTTGGTTTCCTCAATACTCTTAGAGCGTGCCGTTGCGACCATTTCAGACATTTCAATCATCCAATGACCACGAAGTTGGCAATAAACTTTTTCCGAATCCAGCTTGCCAATGTCATCAGTGAACCAGTCGTCCTTTACCGCCATGAACCGAAAAAATGTAGATTTTCCTACACCCTGACCACCAACCAGGCAAAGCATATATTCAAACTTAATTCCAGGGCGGAACGCACGGGCAATAGCTCCCAGCAAAAACATTTTCATACTTTCATACGTCAACTCATCCACAGGTGCGCCCAAGAAATGATGCAGCACATAGCGGATACGCTCCTGTCCATCCCATTGCAAACTATTCAGATAATTCCGGACAGGATGATATTTGTTCCGATCTGCCTGATGGACAATACTTTTCTGCACAACCTTATCCATCGTCAAACCATACGTTTCTTCCAGATAAAGCATAATATAGTTCAAATCCATATCTGTGAATGCCGGGCTTATCCGTTCCCACCACACAGGTTTTACAAGGTCTGTCTGCTCAGTCAAAATATTATACCGGAATACACCTTTTAACAGAGGATCATGTTCTAAAATTAGCTTACAGTTATGCCGATTGTTTTTCACAGCACCCTTCTGTGTCATTTCCAGTTGTTCTCTGATTTCCTCTACTGTCAACTCCGCTTCCATTATCTCCATTACTTCGCACAATTCCTGTCGTGTCTGTGGTGTTAAAGTCTGAAATTCTCTGTTCAATCGCTGTCACCTCCTTCCCATGAGCTACCACTACGGCAACTCGTTCTTCTAATGTGCCTGCTAATAATATATCCAGCAGGTACTCTGTTTCTGATATTTTTTCCAATGCCTCCATAAACAGCGGATGCCAGACATCTTCCATCTGTTTCGGCGGATACTCTTCTTTCCACTGTTTCAACAAATGCAGGTAATCCGCCAATGCACGGAAATATCTATTTTCTGCCTGCAGATACCTCTGTTCCTGTGTTAGCTGTCGTTTGATTTGTTTTCTCTGTGGCGGGCTGTGCCCCATGTTCTCATAATGTACAGAAAAATCCCTTACCAGTTTCTCTGCCGCCTCTTTCGGTTTTAAATTGTACAAGTGTGCCGTAAAATCAATCACATCCCCATCTGCCTGACATCCGAAACAATGAAAACGCCTGTCCACTTTCATGCTTGGATTCTTGTCACGGTGAAACGGGCAGACTGCCATTCCGTTCCTGTTTACCCGTATTCCATAGCATTCTGCAGCCTGCCGGGTAGTCACAGACTGTTTAACCGCTTCAAATATATTCATCCTTTTCCTCTTTCCTTTACATCACAACTCCATATCGTTTCTTCCTAATTTAATTCTTCCTTCGTGTTCCCATCGCTCCCGGTTCTCCTGTTCCGCAGTAATTTTCGCTTTTGTCAGCCTATCCAGAATGGAACTTCTGGCTTTTTTCTTAATCTGCTCGATATTCGCCTTTTTGACTTCTGGTTTTATCAGCGTGGTCTGAATTGTTTTAACTGCTGTCTGCATAGCTTTTGTAATTTTGGTAATTACTCCATCCAATCGGCTTGCAGCATAAGTCCTTTCTTTTTGGGAAGCCTTGCGCTCAGGGGAAAGCACCCACGCCTTTGACTGTTCTACCAGACGAATGTCTTCTTTATGGGTTTCCACTCTGACCTCATCCGTCACAACCTCCACAGCTTTGTCGTAAGCAATATCTGAAACTTCATCGATCAGAGCTTCCGCATCCTCAACTTTCAAAGTAAGTCTATCCAGTATTTCCGTCTGGTTTTTCATCTGTTCCTTTTGCTTAAACAGGATATAATCCTGTTTTTCAAGATAGTCACGCCCTCCATAAGACGGTTCTTCTTCCAGATGCAACCCGTATTTTCGGGTTATATCAAAAAGCATTGTCCGGCAAATAGCATCAAAAGTCTGCTTTCGATTATTATTGCGGCCTTTGGGTTTATCCGGTTTTGGAAGTGGAATCCCTAATTCTTCCAGTGCTTTTTCCTGCTGAGGACAGATTTCCCCGTACTTATTCTCACAATCAAATACATGACGTTCATGGATGTGCGGTGTTCCCTCATCCAAGTGCAGTGCCCAGTCCAGAATATGTACATGAGAACCGAACCGATTTGTAAACTGCTTTGTAAAGTCCTGTACGACCGCAAGCAATATTTCATAGGAAACAGATTCTTCTACTGTTCCTATTTGAAAAATAGTTTCCTCTGGACAGGTTTTATTGTTTTTTAGTAAATCTTCCACAGATCGGTTACGCTCTGTATGACGGGTTCTTGCATTTCTTTCATTCTGCGCTTCTATATGCATTCCATAATGTTCCTGATAAAAAGTACATTCAATTTTCTCAAAACTGATATCCTGAGAATCTTCTTCCCTGTTCTGCATTGTGGTATAGCCACGGTAACAGTCCCAGTAAATATTTTCTCTGACTCTTCCAGCATCAATATGTTCACTGTTTTCCAAGTCGAAACGGCGATCATTATGCCTGGGATTATAAGTGCCATTTTTCCCGGAGCGTCCATTGTGTCTTGTTGCTTTCAATAATTTTCTTGCCCTCCTTTTTCACGTTTTTCCAAATTAAATAAGGCAGCGAAGCTGCAAACCTGCGTGAATTTGCGTCAGGTAATACCCAGTACGAGTAGACGCACGCATCAACTCACTGGGCAATGGCTGCCGCCCTTAACCTGCACAAAAGACTTCGCTCTCCGCTCTGCTCCAGATTTAGTTACTATTCTCCGGCACCCTTCCATTCCCCTTTGCCATCCATTCGAAAAAAGCAATTTTACTAACCTTAATCAGTCTGCCGCTTCGAAATGCCGGAAAACCGGGTGTATGAACCAGTTCATAAGCCGTTACTCTGGAAATCCCCATAATCCGCTGAATATCAACCACATCCAGTACAAGAGGCAGCTCATCATAATTGTTTAATCTCTTATTTTCACTCATGTTGTTCCTCCATTTTTGATTTCATTTTTTTAGCTTTTCGTTGCCGTTTTATCTTTCCTGTTTCCTAAGTCATACTGCTATCAAGGCATACAACACGTCATCCATTCGGATGCGCTCGCTTCTTTTATCGAAGGTCATGGCGGTTTATCTCAGGTTAGACGGTTATAAAGTTGTCAAAACATACTGCATAGTACAAAATTACCACGCATCCGCATCATATCAATCTTATCTTGACTTTTCAATATTTCCGAGATACCATAAATGTAACTAATATTATAGTTTTTAAAATTACCATATAAGGCAGGAGTAAATAGAAATGGCTTATCAATTTATAAGGCAAGAGCCTTGCTATGACCGCATCCTCTTCGTTCTGGCACTGGACAGGGGCAAAATGAAGGAGCGAATTTTAATCGGAACAGAACAGCAAATCCGTTTTCGACTGGACGGAAATAAAGATAACGATGTCATATATGATATAACACGTCCTCTAGGACGTTTTCTGATAGATTTTGAATATGATAAAGAAAAGAACTGGAATATATATGGACTTGCTCCCCTACGTGATGCATTGCACACTAACCGTTGGAAACAGCCTGCACTGGAACAGACTGCTGGTGATTTTCTGGCAAAAAAATATCTCACCGGTGATCCGGTGAGAATGTATGCTACATTCCGTATTTGGAATGAATATCTTGTTACAAGGGAATATCGTGACCGTAATACTGCCTGTGATCGTTTTATAGAAAAAATCCAAATTTTGACTCAGGCATTCCAAACAGAAAATGTCATGAATTTTAATTCTGATACCGGAAAACCAGAACGTTTTCATACTGGCAGTCTTTATTTCCGCAACACTCCTGCTGAAATCACTCGACTTGAACTTTGGTTTCCGGATAATAGGCGCAGAACAGAATGCGTAGCTGCCTACAGCTCTTTTTATCCGCTTATCACTTATTACTTGAATCGGCTGAATGACTGGGGCCTTTGTTTCCGTCAGTGCAAAGTCTGTGGAAAATATTTTCTGGCAAAAAACCAGCGTTATGAACTATGCAGTGATAAGTGCCGTAAAGCACAGGCACTTCAAAATAAAAGGGAATTTGATGAACGAGCCAGAGAAAATAACTATGATTTGCTTTATAAAAATGAATGCCAGAATTGGCGTAATAAAATCAATAAATCCAAAAAAACTGCTGATTTTCCGATTGAACGTCTGGAAGAAATGAAAACTGCGTTTGACCTTTTTAAGAAAGAAGCTCTGCGGCGTAAGAAAGCTGTAAAGGCAGGAACAACCAGTCCGACAGAATTCACAGACTGGTTGTATCAGCAGAGCAATATTATCTTAAAACTCAGCAAAATCTGAATCCATCCCTGTAAAGGAAAGGCAGCGAATTTACTCGCTGCCTGCCTTCTCATTGAACTTGTATCCTACACCCCAGACGGTTTGAATATATACCGGGTTACCCGGATCATCTTCTATTTTCTCACGAATATGACTGATATGGCTCATTACTATATTGTAATCGCCAAAATAGGATTCTTTCCAGACTATATCATAAATCTGTTCTTTACTAAATACTCTTCCTGGATTTTGTGCTAATAACTGCAGGATTTCAAACTCGGTGTAAGTTAATTCTATTTTTCTATTATCACGAACGACTTCTCTCCGTTTCAAATCAATCGCTATACCCTTATGCCATATTTTCGATTGAAATTGTATTTCCTGAAAAAGAAATTTCTCTCTGCCGGAATCTAACACAGAAATAACAGAATTTACCAAATCTTCCTCAGCTCCCTCGAATGATACCAGCAATATTTTTCCCACCTAATCGTCCTCGTTTCATTTAATACTAACTTAATGTTTCGCCTCTGAAGTATATCCATCAAATGTTTCCGCTTCCGGATTAAATTCAGTAAATAATTCCTGCATTCTATTTTTGCTTACTTTTTGAAAGCTGCTGATCTTTCCACTTTTGTCTCTCGTTACTTCAATGTACATAGTTCCGTTGCTGTTAGAAAAGATTCCCCTTCCCTCATCATATAAATCTGCTATAATCTTACCATTATAAACCCAGTTTCCTTGAGCATCACAAGATACTCCATAATCAGCATACTCCTGTGGAACAGCAATATTAAGACCTTTTCCCTCTTCACTGCTATATTCGCCCATGTCATCAGCCGCTATGTTCTCACTTCCTCCTTCTTCAAAAACAGATCCTTTCATTTCATCTGCAGTTACAGCTTCTCCGCCGGAACTTTCAACCAATACTGCCGGTTCTGACCAAAAATCATCTGATAACGGTTCTGCCTTTACGTCTGTGATGGTGCCATAGTTTTCCCTTTGCACTTCAACTCGAAGCGTACCTCCACGTTTGGAACTTATTGTATAAGTACCCGGCTTAAACTCATCCCGGAAATATCCAATGGTCTTTCCATCATACATCAGAAATCCTGTTTCTTTCTGGTAAGTTATTCCCGCTTTTGCATATTCAGAAAGCTGTTCTTCGCTGAATACATTTTCATTACTGTCTTTATTTTCGGTGACCGTTTCTGCTTCCTGCTTCGCATATTCTATATTTTCCGGAGAATATGCCATTGTAATTCCCACTGCATCATCAGATGATTTCGACAACTTCATCCCATCTTTTATTTTTTGAAGATTATCCTCATAAAGTGCAATCGTCTCATCTACCTTTTCCTGTGTCCATACAAACCATCCGTCGCCGCCTGTATAAGCTTTTTCACCAATCATAGACTGCAGAACTTCTTTTTCCTCGTCCAGCCATTTCGCATACTCTTCTGCTGTCCACCATTCCACATCCGAACTTGAAAGTGATTCATCTTCCCGGATATTCACTTCGTTTAAAGCAACTGTTGTTTCACCGTTTTCTTGCGCTGTCTCTGTCTTTTTCTCCAAGGATGATGCGGAAGTTGCAAATCCACCTGTCACGCAAATTACCAATACTGCACTTATAATTACTGCAAACTTAGATGTCTTCTTTATCTTCATAATTGCTCTTATCCTCTCTTCAATCGCATTTTTACTGAAACTGTTACATAATGGTGTCAGTCCGCTCTTTTTTTCTTCCATAGATATTAAAGCAGTTGCATATACCGACTTTATATCCATTCCAAATCTACGGACTACGGTTTCGTCACAGGATAATTCCAAATCTCTGTTAAAAAGAATATACATTACCCACACAAGAGGATTAAACCAATGAATGCATACTGCAGCAATCATTATCAGCTTTGTAAGCATATCAAGCCGTCTGATATGCACATATTCATGTTCCAACACATAACGAAGCTGATAAATATTTTTCCATTCTGTATTTTTCGGCATTAAAATAACTGGGCGAATCACACCATAAGAAAGTGGTGCAGCTATGGTTTCTGTCTGCCGGATGGATAGACTCCTTTTTAGTGGATGTTTTTCCTTCCATGCTTCCAAAATATCATTTTCAACAGGCAGCGAAAATCGAAATTCCCGATAACATTTTATATAGGAAACCGCAAAAAATCCAAAACAAAGTAACAGACCTGCCAGCCATATTACACTCAAAATCGAAATGGATTCTGTTCTCTGTACCATAGCCTCTGATAATCCATTTGCTATCTCAGGCATATTCCCATGAATGGGTAAAAATGTTGTCGTTTGCGCCGTTCTCACTGGGTTTATATCAGAATAAATACTCTGCAACAGAGAATAAATACTTGTGACTGATTTTATGGAAAATGGAACTAATAACCGTATTAATGCAATCCACCATAAAATCAAAAATGTTTTCTTCGGTAATCTGTTGATAAGCACAGCCCTTAATACCACAATAAGTAAAATAATAACCGTTCCCAGAAAACTCATTTGCAGCAGGCTCATATACATCACCTCATTCCAATTCACTGACGATCTGCTTCAGGTTCTTAATCTGCTCCATAGAAAGTTTTTTTCTGCCAAGAAGTGCCGCAAACAACTTGTCAACAGATCCATCATATATCTTATCAATAAGTTCATCTGTTTCCAGATCCTGTACCTGTTCTTTTGCTATAAGCGCATGGCACATAAATCCCGGTTCCGTTCGTTCAATCGCGCCTTTATTGATACACCGCTTAATCAATGTATACGTTGTGTTTTTATTCCAGCCGACTTCTCTGTTTAAAGTATCTGCAACATATTTCGCTGGCACGTCACCATCCTTCCACAGAACATCCATTACCTTTAATTCCGAATCAAAAAGTTTGATATTTTCCTCTGTCACTTGTTTCGCCTCCTATAAGACTACAGTAGTCTGTTCTTGTTTTCAGACTACCACAGTCTTATAACATTGTCAATCATTTTCTGTCGCTAGGAAAAGAAAAACAGCCAGCCTTTCGGCTGACTGCTCCATACTAAATATAAACCATTTCGTTCAGTACAATTTCTTCTGCTCTGTTTCTAATATTATTACACCGTTGTACCCAAAGCATAGCATCTTTCCGCTTCAATTCCTCCGTCACTCCCTCAGCCGCTTTCATCTGATCAACAATACACGTAAACCGTTCCTCCGCTTGTTCGTCCAAATCCTCCAGATAGCTCCAAAGTTTTCCGGTCAGCAGTAAACTGGAATATCTACCGTAGCACTGCTTTTTCAGATACTCCCTGTGCATTCGTCCCCACTTACCGATAGATCGCTTTTCCTCCGGCAGCTTCAAGTCTGGGATATAATAATCCCCGACAAGTACATAATCAATGCCATTCTCCGTAATTCTTGTTTTCAAATCCTTCATGGTTCGTTCCTCCTTGGTTTTTCTTATTCTATTACCCAAACGAACCGTTCTATATTGTTACTTCCATATGTACCGTACTCTTACTGATCCCGAATTTCTTAGCTGCCTGCCGCACCGTAGCCTTTGTTTCAACAATATATCCTGCGATCTCAACTGCACGTTCTTCAATATAATCCTTCACTGCCAAGCCCCCGAAGACGCTTTTTTACAGTGTATGCGGAGGCTTTTTCAGGTATGAGCCCTATTCTGTGCAAAGCTCCTTATAATAATTTAATTCTTTTTCGCCTGCTTATAAAGCACAAGACAGACGATCACAAACACAACCGTAACCGCTACGGTAAGCGGAAGGATCATAGAAGAGCCCGCCCCGAGCAGAAGGCCAAAGCCCTGTCTCAGCGTTAGGATTCCAAAGATGGAAAAAATAACAAATGCAACTGTATTGAGGATTCCCTCCGGTGCCTTGCTTTTCAGAAGATATCCGATCAGAAGTCCGATCACATCCGCTGCAAAAAGTCCCAGTGAACAGGCAAGCCATACCACAACCGCTGAACTCAGTCCCTCATTGGCACCAAATGTAATTGCGGTAAGCTGTGTCTTATCCCCCAGCTCCGCAACAAAAAATGTACAGAATACAGACAGCGGTGCAAATTTGATCTTGCGATCCTTAACATTCTCCTCCTCATCATCGTCACCCTTCAGCGTTGTCACCGCAAAAAACAGGAACGCTGCACCTGCGATCAGACGGATCAGCCAGGTAGGGACCACGGTACTGATAATACCTCCTGCAAGCACTGCCAGTCCGTTGAGCACCAGGACAGCAACACCGGTTCCAAGCAAAATATCCTTCAGCTTGAACCTGGAAGTCATTGCCACCAGCATCAGCTGTGTTTTGTCACCCATTTCCGCAATAAACTGGGTAAAAAGCACTTTCATAAATAACAGCATTTTTCTTCTCCTTTGCATATTCATCCGCTCCGAAGCCATAAAAAAAGACCCACGTATACTCTATCTCTGTAACAGAAATAAAATATACATGAGTCTCATTCTTTAAGATTTGCCAGGTGCATGCACCAGTATGTTGACAAACCACGTCTACACGCGAATTACTCCCTCACGGAATTGATTTTCGTCATTGTAGCAAAGTTGAGAAATTTTGTCAAGAGCATTAGAAAGCTCCGCCTGTGCTGTACAAGAGAACCGGCGATTCCTGCCGACACCACTAGAAATCCCTGCCTGCACCGCCACCGCCGAAGCTTCCTCCGTCTCCGGAGCTTCCGCTGTCGTAGCTGTCATAATCATCATCTCTGTCATCGTCATTACCGGAACTTCCGCCGCTGCTTTTTCCCCCTCTTCCCAGGATCCAGCTCAGCGGAAACAGGGAATTAAAGAGCCGGTGCAGTACACTCATACGGCTGAAATTCTTTTTCCAGTAGTCTGCGGTATCCTTTCCCGACAATTTCATTATCAGGCCCTTCAGAACCAGAACCATAGTTACGATAAGAAATACAGGCAGCATCACGCACAGCAGATATGCGCCCACCATGAGCAAAACGATCATCACAAGCCCCAGCGCGATCTCCCAGACAGTTCCCTCATCCTCATCGTCGTCCACATCCTGCTGCACCTTCTCATATCTGGGAGCTGTTATCTTCTCCAGGCCGTATTCCTCACGGATCTCATTTAGCAGTGCATAATAAAGCTCCACGGTACCTTTTTCAAACTGATTGTCTTTATAGGAAGGAACTGCATATTCATCCAGAAGTCGTCCGGTCTTTGAATCAGGCAGCTTTCCCTCAAGACCGTAGCCGACAGATACCCAGACTTTACGGTCCGAAACCGAAAGGACAATCAGGACACCATTATTTTTCTTCTTTGAACCAATTCCCCATTTGCGGCCGGTTTCCACTGCATAATCACTGATGTCTTCCCCATCGGTGGTATCCACGGTAAGGACAACCAGCTGCGCTGTGGTATCCTCATACAGCTGCTCACCAGCCTTGCAAAGCTCTTCCTTCCAGGTATCGCTGAAAACCCCTGCATAATCATTAACATAGAATTCTTTTGTGGCAGACGGGATCTCCCCGAAAGCTGCCAGCGTACTTCCGGACAGCGTCAATACAAAAGCCAGCAGCACAGCCATCCGTCCGATCCATTTTTTCATAGGATATTCTCCCTCTATCCATTCTTTCATTTCATCAGAACAATGGTCTGATCTTATCACTCTGCCAGCATATCCCCTACATCCAGCGTATCTGCTGCTGAATCATCGGCCTCAAAATATGACGCCTTCTCAAAGCCAAGCATGGAACCAAATACATTCCCGGGGAATTTCACAAGCCTTGTGTTATAAGCTTTCACAGCCTCATTATAATCTTTTCTCGCTACAGAGATCCGGTTTTCACTTCCGGACAGTTCATCCATCAGGCCCACATAAGTAGTATTGCTTTTCAGTTCCGGATAATTTTCCACCACAACCTTCAGACCGGAAAGTGCACTGTCCATCTGCTGATCTGCCTCAGATTTCTCTTCCACGGTATCTGCATTCATCAGCTGGTCCCGCGCCTCCAGAACCCTGTCAACAACCTCCGTCTCATGCTTCGTGTAACTTTTTACCGTGCTGACGAGATTCGGGATCAGATCTGCACGTCTCTGCAGCATGGTATCCACATCAGCCTCTGCAGTTTCCACAGCTTCTTTACTTCCGGCAAGCCCGTTGTAACTGAGCATAAGTCCTCCAGCAAGGACCACGATCACTGCAATAACAGCCAAAAATACTTTCTTCATCTCTTTTCCTCCCTTCCGGTATCACAGATAACCTTTCAGCCTGCGATACAGAATTTTTTATATCCCCATTGTACCAGAGCATACAGGATTCCACCAGAAAAACTCACCTTTTCGGTCAGAATTTTTCTGCCATTTCCATAAGTCCCTGATATATTTTTTCGGAAAGCGGAATGGAAACACCAAGTCTCTTCGCTTCTTTCACAATATAGCCGCTGAAGGTTTCCAGCTCCGTCTGTTTTCTCCGGATGCGAAAATCTCTCTGCAGGGAGCTGGTTGCATTATCTGCATGTACATGGCGGAATTTATAGATCACCTCATTGATGTGCTCATCCGTCAGCGCAACCCCCTTGGCCTGACCTACACTGGCAGCTTCCCATACAAGCTTCTCATACTGCTGCGCTTTCACCGGATCTCTGCGGAGCTCCCCGATGGTATTATCATAAAAAGCAGTCATCACATTAAAGGCACAGTTGAGGATATACTTTCTCCAGATCTCCACCTCGATATCCCCCTGATCCTTATAGTCAATATCCGCACCTTTCAGGATCCCTGCCACTTCTGCAACTTTCTTCTGCTGCCGTTCATCCGCATCTTTGATTCCAATACAAAGCCACGTAAACGTATCCTGCTGGGAAATGGAAAAATCCTCATTGGCAAAAGCCACCGTATAGATCAGCGAATCCACTACCGTTCCCTTACCAACCAGACGGCGGATGTTTTCTCCCGGGTCCACACCATTCATCACAGGAATGATCACTGTGTCATCCGTGACCATGTCCCGGATACTTTCGCACACCTCAGCCAGAGAATAATTTTTTACACAGATAAAAATATAATCCTGCTGTCCCATATCCTGAATTGGAACTACCCGCTCTGGCTTCGCCACGATCTCACCCTTATAATCACTGTGAAGCACCAGGCCTTTTTTCCGGATGCTCTCTGCCCTGGCGCCACGTGCAACCATCGTCACATGCGGATACGCCTTCGCCAGCAGCCCGGCTATGTAACCACCAACACCACCAATTCCGATCACTGCGATCTTTTTCTCTTCTGTATTCATATTTTCTGTTTCCTTTCCTGCTGTTTCTCCCTGAAAACTTACCCGCCCCGGAAAAAATGTGGATATTCGCGGTCCGCATTAACAAACAGCATGGATATTCACAATCTACATTCGCTACCTGCTCATTGTATCAAATATTCCCATACATTTCCAGAAATCAATTTTCAATAATATCCTATTCGAAAAAAATACAGAAACTTTTTATCCCGTCTTTTTTTGTCCCGGATTCTGATGTATACTGGATATAAATTTTTTACAAAAAAATAAAAATGTGAGGTGACAAAAATGGATACCAAACCCGTTTTTCACGGAAGTGATATAGAAAAGATCTGCAGCTACTACAATCTGAAAAAAGAAAACATCGTCAAATTCGGTGCAAATGTCAATCCTCTGGGACTTTCCCCAAAAGCCGGCAGAGCCATTGCAGAACACGTGGATATCCTTTCCTCCTACCCGGACAGAGAATACACATCCCTTCGGAATACGATTTCCAGCTACTGCAATATTCCCGCTGATTTCATCCTTCCGGGAAACGGCTCCAGTGAGCTGATCTCCCTTCTGATCCAGGAGCGTGCCCCGAAGCACACTCTGATCCTTGGGCCTACCTATTCTGAATACTCCAGAGAGCTCTCCTTCTCCGGAAGTACCCAGGAATACTACCACCTTCAGGAAAGCAATGATTTCGAGCCGGACATTCCAGATCTCTGCCGGAAGCTGGAGCAGGGCTATGATTTTCTCATCCTCTGCAACCCCAACAATCCGACCTCCTCTGCCATCACCCAGGAAGAGCTTCGCAGACTTATCGGTTTCTGTGCAGAAAAAAATATCTTCGTGATGATCGACGAAACCTACGTGGAATTTGCCCCGGATATCAACGCCATCACCGCAGTTCCGCTGACACGGGAATTCACCAATCTCATGGTACTCCGCGGCGTATCCAAATTCTTCGCTGCTCCCGGAATGCGCCTGGGCTACGGCATCACCGGAAATATGGAATTTCTTGCAAAAATGCGCGAAAAACAGACACCATGGTCACTTAACAGCCTTGGTGCCTTTGCAGGAGAGATCATGCTGCAGGATGAAGATTATATTAAAGAAACCAGAAATCTGGTCCTTTCCGAACGCGACCGGATGATCCGGGAGCTGAGGGATACAGACACCTACAAAATCTATCCCGCCTATGCAAACTTTATCCTGCTCCGAATCCTGAAAAACGGACTGACCTCCTATGACGTATTTGAAGCCTGCATCAGACAAGGCATGATGATCCGTGACTGTTCTTCCTTCCAGTGCCTGGACGGGGAATTTGTACGATTCTGTATTATGATGCCGGAGGATAATTCACGGCTTGTTAAAGTGCTGAAATCGCTGTAAAAACAATACAATACGATCCTGGATTTCCGGATCCCCTGTTTTATGTCTCCGGTGCCTGACAGACTCGGCTCTACCTCAGTGATGGGATACATGACAAATTCTACATCAACGTAGTAGCAGTTTTCATCGATCTTCCGCCCCGCCTGTCTGGCAGGCTCCGTCCCTTCCGTTTCAAGGCAGTCCACCAGCCTGCAGAAAGCATCCCTTTCTACCCAGTCATCACTGTCCAGGATCTTCACATACTCACCGGACGCCATCATAAGACCTGTGTTGATCGCTGAACCATGACCACCATTCGCCTTATAAATGATCCGTAAGGTATCCGGATACTGCTCCACAAACTCATACGCGATCTCCGCAGAACCATCCTTGGAGCCCTCCAACACCACCAGCACCTCGATCCGGTCCAGCACCTCCCCGATTACCAGAGATTCCAGACACTGCCGGATATATTTTTCCATATTGTAGACAGGTACGATCACCGTCAGAACTTTGTCCATACTGCTATCCATCTCTCTTCCCTTACACGAACTCTGATATATGAGCTCTGATCTGCCAGCCAGCTTCTTCAGATTCAGATCTCATCAACTCCTGAAACTGCTTTATCTGCGTATATTATCGGGATGGAAAAATTGGAATACAATGGACTTTGCGAAGGTTTAACGTGGGGTTAACATTAAGGGGGGGAAATGGGGAAGAATGCCTATGTAAAAAATTGTTCTTGATCTTTGACACTCCATAATGTTTCTATTAATACTAGCCGGAACACTCAAGACAGGTCAAAGCAATCCCGACTTTACATTCCACAATGTTTCTATTAATACGCAAAGAAAAATCCACCTGTAGATGGTCTACTGACTTTACATTCCACAATGTTTCTATTAATACTAGCAGCGGCACGAGTGGACAGTCAAAGAAAGAGTCTTTACATTCCACAATGTTTCTATTAATACTAAGTTCATTTCTTTTCGTCTGTTCTCCATGCCCTGCTTTACATTCCACAATGTTTCTATTAATACATGGAGACGAAGAGGACTGCTGACAATGGTGGATGATGCTTTACATTCCACAATGTTTCTATTAATACAGCTTCTGGAAGTGGCCAGGCAGCAGGTACTTCCGACTTTACATTCCACAATGTTTCTATTAATACAGATATTGACTGGGGAAATAAAGAAGTGATTATATACTTTACATTCCACAATGTTTCTATTAATACGTTATCCAGGCGAACCGGTTCAGAGAAAAAACGGACCTTTACATTCCACAATGTTTCTATTAATACGAAACCAGGGAAGCTATCCAGGGCGTAAACTACAACACTTTACATTCCACAATGTTTCTATTAATACGTGTTTGGTGAACATCTTGAGATTACTGTAAGCTTCTTTACATTCCACAATGTTTCTATTAATACCCGTGCTCCACATTCACCTATAATACATCGTTTATTTTACCATTTTCTGTCGACCTTGTCATTTACAATTATTTTATACACAAAATAGATATTATAACACTCTATAAAACTTCCATTTTCCTTATAAATAAAGGCTTTGTCAACCTCCCGGGATTTTTCCCATATCGTAGGTTGACAATTACAAAATAAAATTGGTTGCATCATCTTTCCGTCCCCAGAATTCCTTATCCAACCATTTTTCCTGCCTTGATTTAAAAATAATCACAGAATCCAATTCTTTATCTATACAGAACTTAAATTCCTGTTGTAACTGTGCCAACTGAGCCTTAGAAATTTCACCTTCAAAAACAGAATTCTGGATATGCGTTAAATACCTTTTACAAATCTTAAAAATCCTCGACCAACGCTTCGAACCATTTTCCTGCTGACTTACATCATAAACCAAAACTACATACATAATTCACCACCATATCCTGAAACCTTCATATTCTTTTTCACCAAGCAGATGCTTTATCAACTTATAGCACTCCAACCGAAGTAAATACTGATAAGAAACCTGCCTTCCCAAATTCTTGTGCATCACAGTTTTTTTAAGATTCTTTTCAAGTTCAGATACAATCAGTTTAGAAGCATCTTTTTTCAAATGAAGAAAATTTAGTTCCTTCGTAAAACTATCCTCCGTAATCTGATTCCGATTTAACAACGAGAAAATCAACCTGTCACCAATCAATGGTTTAAACACTTCCGCAATATCCAGACTCAATGAAAACCGTCTTGCTCCAGGTTCATGCAGATAACTGATCGTAGGATTCAACTGTGTATGATAAATCTCGCTAAGCACTTTCGTATAAATTAGTGTATTTACAAAAGAAATCAAAGAATTAATCATGTTATCTGGTGGATGCATTACACGCTTTTCAAACTGAATCTCCTGATTAACAATCACATTCCACGCAGCATAATATCTTCTCCTGATGTTCCCCTCAATTCCCATCAGCTCTTCAATCGTTGTCACACTACTTAGCTGTTTACGAAGAGAATCCACATCTCTGAGATATTCCGACACATCTTTTCCCCGTCCATTATAATACCGGAGATTCCGATAAATACCATCTGCTGCCGCCTCTATAAATTTTCTTGCAAGAACCAGCCTTTTCTCATAATCTGTATAATAGCTGACCTGCTTCACCAACAGCTGGCCCGCCAGCAGACTTTCTCTCGGATAATAACTTCCCATATAAAAATTATAATAATTGAAAAAATGCATCGGAATCCCGTACTGAGATATGTAATCAATAAACTTCGTATTAAACGACATCTCAGACATAACATAAATATCTGAAATCCGCTCAATAGGAATATCCCGCTTCTCACCATCATAATTTGTAAACTGAAGCGTATTATCTTTCCGTTTCAAATCCCCGTTATTATAAACATAAAAACTTTGCTTCATGCTTTTCCCCCGATACAAATCCAGAGTTTATATAGTACATAAATCATAATAAGCACATTTTTTACATAATTTACTATTACCAGAAACCGGCATAATCTCCTGATGTTTAATATCTGTAATCTCAGTAATAATCCGTTCCAGAATTTCCACATCTTTTTCCGACAATTCAACAATTATCGACTTCTTCAGCAACGGATAATCAATCTTCCCTTTAAGTCCGCTCACCCCTCGTTTCTGCAAATAATAAAGATAATACTTCACCTGCCAGATTCCAGCATCTTCCACCGCCTTACTCTTCTTAATCTCATGCAGTTCCTTATGCTCACTAATAAAATCAATATTTATAATATCATCGATATTTACATGTTTATCCTTTTTCTTATAACTGCTCTCATCCAGAATCTTACCAAGCATTACATCTTCATTCTCCGTTTCCATCCGAATATCATGACAAAAATACCATAATTTCCGCTTACAGACGAAATAATAATAAATCATCACACCAGTGATTCTCTCATCCATACATTTTCTCCTACATAAAATATCCACACTGCTCAAGAATCTCAGATGTCAACAATCCCTGACCTTTTCCTGTTTTAGGATCAAATTCATATTTATATTCTGTACGATGAATATCTGTAACTTTTTTGCAATTTTTAAAACCAACAGAAACTCTATCTACATTTTCCGGATATTTATTCCTGTAAATACTTAAATTTAATGTCATATCCTCCAACTTAGATCTTATAAGACTTTTAGTTTCTTTACTCACATTGGATTTTCTCAGAAAATCTGTTCCACATTCAAACAAATCCATTTTTTCTTGATAAATCTCTTCCGGTACAACTGTTACACTATTGATTTTCCTTATTTCAGCATCCTTCAGTTTATAATCTACAGGATGAATCTCCGAAAGTTTGTTCAGACATTTCTCAATTTCTTCATAATAGCCTGTTCCCTTTATTTCATCTGAATCATAAACCTGATTCATATATATCGTTTTCATGCTTTCTACAAACTCTAAATTTTCATACTGAGCAAGCAATTTAAGCGAACGATCATACATAACCGAATCATAAATGCCATTTTTTCCAACGCCATTTCTATTATCATATATGATAACATTTGCTTCTTCCGGAAAATATCTTCCTTTTCTGTTACAACGCCCCATTCTCTGTAAAAGACTATCTGCTGTACACATCTCCGTATGAAGTACATCAAAATCTATATCCAGACTCGCTTCCACAATCTGCGTTGTTATCCATATGCCAGCTTCTTCTGATTCCGCAAAATCCATAATCTGTCTTTCCAGAAAAGCTCTGTCTCTTCTTATATAACGCGAATGCAACAAATAAACATTTTCTGATTTTTCCTGCATTTCTTTATAAATCTTTTGTGCTCGGGAAACTGTATTACAGATAACCAAAATCTTTTTATTTCTGCCCTGCTCTAATATTTCATCAATATCCATTTCTGATTTTCTAATCCGAATCTTATGTCGCACAACCTGATTTGTTAAGTATTCTTCTCCTGTAAAATCCTTAAAAATATACTGTTTATTTTCTATCAAACCATTTTCTTCCATAAAATGCTTAAGAACTGGCGGAAATGTTGCCGTGATAATTGCAAAACGCCCTCCCATTTCCTGGATTGTCTTTAATCCATATATAATAATCGCAATAACTGCCGGTTCATATGATTGAATTTCATCCAAAATTAATTTAGAATACTTCAAAGTTGCTGCAAAAATTTCTGTCCCTAATGCTTTATAAACAAATTTAAAAAGCTGATCAACCGTACAAACGGTTAATGGCTGTGCAAGCATTCTTGCACGATCATATTTTTCATTAATGTCTAAATCATTTTCTTTATACTCTTTTAAGTACATTGCCATACTGTCAGAATGTAACAACGCAACATTCTCATAAGAATAATTATTTTTAATACGAGAATAAATTGCATTAGAAGATACCTTCAATGGAAGAGTATAAAATCCTTTTTCTCCATTAAGCCATAACAATGCTGCTTCTGTTTTACCAGAACCTGTAGGTGCTACAACAACCAAATTTTCATTTCTGTGTTCCATCATAAATTTCTGTGAAGGCCGCAATTCTTTATTCTGAAGATAAACTTCTATATTTTTTTTCAGTTTTTTCTCTCGCAAATCTGGCGCAATTTCTGCCCTCTCATACCCTGCACTTACTGTGTAATCAAATTTATTAAGCAAGCCCTTGATCAAAAGATACTCTTCCCACATCTTAGGTTCAATTGGAGTTTCACAGGCATAAGAATTATTGCGATACAACAATTTATTCTGGTTACTACAATATAATTTTTTGATATCCTTCTTTAAATATTCGCTTATCTGTTCTGCATAGTATTTTGCTGCATATTCCTGGATTTCATCTCCCTCATAAATGTCTTCTCTATCGTGATGATGATATACCGCTGTGATAAATGGTCTGAAATCTGCTTCTGAAAATAATTCCGATAATTTTTTGAATTCATTTCTTGATATGGTAACTGCGCTTAAAAATCCATGCGGAATCTGTGTAATCCGTCCTATATCAGAATATTGTTCTTTAACCTGAGCTGAATTTACTAACCCCTGAAAAATCAGATTCGCTTTTCCCCAATCATGCATTCTACAAGCTTCTATAACCAAACATTTTTCTTTTTCTGTAAAATATTCGCCATATTCCTCAAAAAACAACTCTGCACATTTTACAATGTCATTCTGATGTTCCTTTAACGTTTTCTGTCCCTCTTCTTCTGTATCCTGCAAATGAGATATATTATTTCTGATAATTTTAAGATCTGTTTCTGTAAATTCACCTTCAAGATTCATTATAAGATCTTCTAGTTCATTTTTGACTTTATCTATCTCTCCCTGAGTCAAGATCTTTTGTCTGGATTTTGCATAATACTCCATAGCTTTCTCCTTCCGGAGGCAGGATATTTGTCCTGCCTCCTTGTAAACCTATCCATAATCCACCGCATTTCCAAACCAATCTCATTGCTGATAACTTTCTTATTTGTTAATCAGCAAAATATCAGCGCTGCATCTTTCTCAAAATCATCCACATACGCTCCTTCGTCTATTACTACTCCTTCAGAACAATAATAAGCCTTTACTCTTCCATTTTCTTTTTTCCAGCGGCGCAACCCCTGTTTTGTAATTTCATATTCTTTTGTAAGATTATATATTGTTCCGCGTCTGGCCCCCAACTCACTTCCGTAACTCACCGGTATATACATATCTCTCTTTATTGCCACTTCATCTTCCTGATGAATATTCACAATATCCACCCGCTCAATATCCAGCAGATCTTCATATCGTCCAAGTGATAAATATCTTGGCGGATATTTCAGTGAATTATATACTTTCTCAAAATCTTCCTCTTCTGGAATTGCATGTATCACCATATCATTGTCACAGACCAGTTCAACATTGGCAATTCCTCTGAAAATTCCATATTTTTCTCCATCTTCAACACAGATCTGATGTCGTCCTTCTTCATATTTCGTACCTGCTGAAAATGAATATCTTGTATAAAGTTCTGATACCGTCCCACTATTTGTTCCTTGTATGCAGAGCTTCATTGGATGAAATTCTGTATAACCACAAGCTGCATGGATCATCCCAAGAACTGTAGAATATGGCGGAAGAGGAAACGTCTCTTTAATAATAAAGCTTCCGGGTTTTCTATAATTTACAAGATTCTGGAAACACTTAATCCTGATTGCCCTCTCCATAATACTGCTCCACTTCCTTTTTCAGATGATTAAATACTGCATCTACTGATTCTGCTTTTAATACATCTTTTAATTTATCTTCATTATCAAAAATACCCGCTGTAACACCTGCATACGTATAATTTCTGATATTATCATCCTCAAGTAATTCCTGCAGTGTACTTACATTAATCTTATTTGCATCTACTTTTACTCTGTTCTCAAAAAATGGATTTTTTCTGCTGTATCTGCCTCCAATTATAAATAATGGACTGAGATTTTCTCTTCTTCCTTTAATATCTCTGTACAAATAATGAACAGAATCCAGGAGAACTTTCACTCTTTCCGCTTTATCCTCTTCTGCAATATTAATTTCACCATCTACACCAACTCTGTCCAGATCTATAGACATAGTATAAGAATAATAAGAACGATGCATCTCACTCTGAGCAATTCCATTCGGCAGATTTCCTCTCAAAGCAAGCCCCATATTTGTCAAAAATTCAAGATTTCCCTGAAATGGTTCCAGCGCAATAGCATTACTGAGTCTAGCAACTGCACTTCTTGTAGAAGCTCCACCATTCTGGTCTTCTCCTTTGGATGTTGTTTTCATATATCCAAACAGATCAATCTCCGGGTAATCTTCAATTGTTGCAGAGGGAGCAAACTGTACTACTCCACTTTTTCCATCTACAGGCGTTGTATCCCATTTTGCCTGCTGTACCATGTTGTATCTCAGTGCCTGCCTGGAAATATAAGAATACTCTTCATAGTTTCCTCTGGTCATTTTTTTCAGTGATGAAATATTTCCAATTCCTTCCCCATAGTTCGCACTTTCTGCCAGAAAAATTACTGTAAATGTTAAACCTTCTCTTTTCATAATCATGCTTCCTCCTTCTTAGGCTCGTAAGATCCTACTAATCCCATTACAAACGCATATCCATATTCTGTAAATTTCTGTTTGTCATTTAACATCTGAACAAATCCAGTCGGTATCAAAAGTTCATGTCCATCCTCATTTCTCTTGGAACCATATGCACTGTACAAACGCATTACAACATCCATAAATTTATTTACGTTTCTTACAGCTAAAGCATTTAACAACTGATATTCAATACCTCTCAAGCCTTCACTGGAAGTCATACCCTTTGCAACCATAATTGCTTTTCTCAAATCCGCTCCACTTTTTTTCATAGCTCCACAGCTCATAGAAATCTCCCTTCTTTTATCTCTATCCGAAGAATATGCTACTACAAGTTCCGTCCAAAGTTGCACCTCATATACCCAGAAAATATAAAAATTCTTCGATTCTTCTTTTATATTTTCTTTAAATAGACAATTTAACAACTGATACTGTTCCCGATGTTGTAAAAGATTCATAACCACTGTTTCATGTATATTTACAAAATTATCTCTAACTTTCGTAACCGGAGCTTTGGCTAAAGCAGTTAATGCATCAGATATTCTTGGTTCCCGGATAATTTCTATTATTCTTCTGTGAATAATGCTCAATACATATCTGGCATCTGCACTTACTCCGCGTAAGATTACTTGGACATTTGATAATTCCTTCTGTTTCTCTTTCAGTAAAATATTGATTGTCTCTGCAAACCACTGAGAATATTTTTTATTTTCAGTTTTTTCTCCTTCTTCATCTATTCTTCCTTTTTTATGATTTGCATATAACAAAGTACTAATGCTATCATTTATATTTACAAAAACAAATTTGTTTGCATACAACCGGAATCCCAGAGGACTGAGCGCATATATAAAAGCACAACCCGGACAAAGAAAAGCATCTACTTTACAATTCCAAAACGCAGATCGTTTTCTTGTAAAATCATCTCCAACTTCATTCATAAATGCTATTGAAACCTTTTCTTTCGGTCCTATTGGATCACCACAATCAATACAGAGATCTTTTGACTTCTTATGATCCGCACTCAGATACTTTCGAAATGGTTCGGAAAAATCTTTTTCAAACACCTCTCGCATATCTTTTTTTGCATTAGGACGTAAAAGAAAACATTTTCCATTCCAGAACCGATTTATATAAGTATATATGATACTTTTCATTGCAAAAGTTTCGCTGCATTCCGGCTGATTTATAAAATCCAGAAGTTCTTCTAATCTGTTTTTCAGTTCTTCTGCTGACAGTTTATCACTAAGTTTATTTTTTTTTAATTTCTCATAGATTTCCGGATTTTCAATTTTCTTTTGAATATTTGCAAAACCAGCCTGATAGCTGTTTGACTGCAGCTTGTCATTGATAAATTTTAAATCATCTTTTTCCTGTTTTCCCGGATTCCAATTTTCAGCTTCTATTTTTTCAATACATATTTGAATTTTATCCTTAATTCCCTGATACGTGCTGAATGGTCCAAAATACCTGATAAAGGCTTTAAAATACATATCCGTCCAGTCAGCATTCTGTGCAAAATCCATGCTGACCCACAATGCCTGATCATCCTCGGAATGACCAAAATCAATATTTTCTCTCGCCCCTGCTGTTTCAAGCATGTAATGAAATCCCACAATTCCGGCATTCTTCAGGAAATCACCAAGAGTAATCACATATTTTTCCATGATAATTTACCTCCTAATATATGACTTCCCACATCCCTTTTCCAATCGATCTTCTTGTTCCCAATCCTGCCGCACGCAGAAAATTCAATAGTTCTAAATTTCCTGTTATCTTATATATCCCGATACTTCCATCTACTAAGCGACCCCATGTCCTTGTTACCACTTTTTTCCCTTTCAATGGGGTTATTGAAAAATCACTAATATCCATTTCCAAATTCAATTTTTCAAGAAAAATACTCAGATTTTCCTTCACCATTTCTCCAAATTCCAGATCTTTACATGTGTAATACTTATCACTATTATTTATAGAATCATGCTTACGAACAATAAGTGCACTCCTCATTTTTATAATAAGTTCTGTATCCTGTATTTCTGGAATGTTTCGTATCTTTACTGCCATCAATCGCATAGAGTTCTGATTCATAGAATATGGCTTATATTTCATAAGTATAAATGCATTATAAAATTCAATCAGTTCCCCTATGTCTGCATCTGAAAATGTCATAGTAAATCGGTTCTGGTTAAGTAATGTTTTTTCCTGTGTAAATCTTGCCCCAGGCAGGTATGTTGCCCAGGTATATTTTTTTAATATGGACGAATTTTTATTATAAAGCTTTTCAAAAAGTGCCGGAGAATAATTCTCTATTGTTGCTTTCAGAAAGCTTACCAAAACCTTGTCCAGTTCTGCCGGAATTTCAGTTGTCTCCAGCTGAAATTCCAATTTTAATTCATTCATCTTGTTCCTCCCCTCTATGGTAATTAATTAAATTGTTTTCCTTCTTCTAAAATATCATATATCACAGCCTAAATCAATACGTAAAATAGATAACATTCTAATGGCACTAATATTTTTTTCTTTAATTTTATGCTTATATCATATATAATATATAAAGAATAGGATTAACATTTTGGAATGTAAATTTAGATTGTTAACTATTAATCTATAATTTCTATAATAGCCCCATATTGGAACCCTGACAAAAGAAATTCCCCGTGGTGGTAAACTTTCGTGTCAACCATGCGCCGCCGGTACTGACAAGAGCTTTCTTTTAAGTTCTGAGAGATGCAGGAGAATGGCACGCCTGCCGGGTGATTTCCTTGTTGATCTGAAAAGGAGTCGTTGTTAAACAGATGTTTCATCTACTATACAACGGCTCCTTCTTCATTTCATATTACTAAACTCAAATGAACATTCGGCTATTTGCTCATAACAAAGCACTTTTTCCCAAGTTTATCAAATTAAATTCAACACCTTCAACGCATTACTCTCCGTCACAGCCACAACCTCCTCGCAGCTGATTCCCTTAATCTCCGCAATGGTCTTCACAACCTCCGGCAGATACAGGGAGCTGTTTCTTTTTCCACGGTTCGGCACAGGTGCCATGTAGGGGCAGTCGGTTTCAAGCAGGATCTGATTCAGCGGCGCATACTCTGCCACCTCTTTCAACTTCCGGGAATTCTTAAAAGTAACCACTCCACCGATTCCCAGATAAAGTCCCATATTCAGATACTCTCTTGCAATCTCCTTACTATAGGAAAAGCAATGGATAATTCCACCATACATCTCGTCCTTCATATATTCTTTCACGATATTCAGCGTATCCTCCGCAGCGTCACGGCTATGAATGATAAACGGAAGCTTTTTCTCACGGGCAATGTCCATCTGCTGGCGGAATACCTTCTGCTGGAGAAGATGCTCTTCCTTCTCCTTATGCCAGTAATAATCCAGGCCGATCTCGCCTACAGCTACCGTTTTTTCCATGTCACAATATCTGCGGATCTCATCCAGCACAGCTGCATCCACCTTATCCGCATCATCCGGATGAACACCCACTGCGCCATAAACAAAAGGATACTTCTCAACCAGATCATAAACCCGGTCAAAATGTCCCACAGAAGCACACACATCCACAATATGCCCGATCCCGTTCTCCTGCATACTATCCAGCATGGCAAAACGATCCTCATCAAAAGCCTCATCATCGTAATGTGCATGAGTATCAAAAATCATAGCTTTATCCACAGTCATCTCGTCACCGACGGAAACTTTTCCACCTTTCAGCACTCTTGTAAACACACCTTCCCGGGGCATGATGCACTCACCCATCTTCTGAAAAATAGCACAGCCATTGTGGCACTCCTTTCCGATCTGAGTCAGCTCCAGCACAACCTCACCACAACGAAATCTGGTGCCAACCGGAAGCTTTGCAAAATAAATCCCTTCCACAACCAGATTCTCACCAAAAGCACCATCCTCAACCTCTGCGCCCTTTGCACGAAATGCATCGATCTTTTCACCGGAAAGAAGACTCACCTGCCGATGCCACTTCCCAGCATGAGCATCCCCCTCAAGCCCCCAGTCCTCCACAAAAACCGCAGACCCGACATTCTTCTTCTGTGTTCCTTTCTTCTCACTGATACAAACCGCAAGTACTTTTCCCATAGCAAACTCCTATTAATCACACATCATTACCAAATTTATTCCTATATCACACCAGCAATATTGATTTCCAAAACCTACCACATGTAACTCTCAAGCCTCAGGAATTATGAATCGCTGGAGATGAATTTTAATCATAAAACCTACCACATTCAACAACCAGCCCAACGGAGGCAGGGCCAGTACGGTGACGTTAGCGGAGTGGCCGTCGAAAGGCGAGTATAGCTGCTGCCACCGAGCGCCCTGTTTGAGCCGCAGGCGAGTTGGCGCGAATGGTAGCAAACCAGCGACGCAGCCGAACAGGCCGCGCAGCGTGTCACCGTACTGGCCTTGCCTCCGTTGGGCGTCCGTTCGTTAATACAAGTATACACCGCACACTACCGTCCGCATTCTCCAGTCTCGCCAGTCAAAATCTCAATCCCATGCCCCAACGCCTCAATAATAACCTCCAGGCACTCCCTGACAGCCTTAGGACTCCCCGGCAGATTAACGATCAACGTCCCCTTCCGGATCCCGGCCGTAGCCCGGCTCAGCATCGCCCTCTTCGTGATCGTCAGACTAAACGCCCGCATCGCCTCCGGAATCCCCGGCACACGCCGCTCGATCACATCCTCCGTAGCCTCCGGTGTCACATCCCTCTGAGAAAACCCGGTACCACCCGTAGTCAGGATCAGCTCCGCAAGCCCCAGATCTGCGATCTCAGTCATCCGGCTCCCAAGCATCCCACGGTCATCCGGCAAAACATCCACAGAAACAACCTCATACCCGGCCGCCTCCATAATCTCCTTCACAGCAGGACCACTAAGATCCTCTCGCTCTCCTCTGTACCCCTTATCACTAGAAGTGATCACAGCAACTCTCTTCATCACTCAACCTCCGATCTGAGCCATACAAAGCTTCTCCGTCTTATCATCCTTCTGTTTCTCCAGACCTCCGCCAAAAACATGCCCGTCCGGTTTCTCCGCCAAAGCCTCCAGGATCACAGCCTTCAGCACCTCATCCGAACCACCACTGCGGATCACCTCCCGAAGATCCCTTCCCGCCGCATACTGCAGACAGGTCTTCAAAAAGCCCTGAGAAGTCAGCCGGATCCGGTTACACTTCCCACAGAACTTATGGCTCACCGCGCTGATAAACCCGATCTTTCCGGAAAAACCATCCACATCATAATAATGACACGGTCCATTCCCAAGGGGCTCCCCAACATACGGCGAAAACCGCGGAAGCTTTTCCCCAAGGATCCGAAGCAGTTCCTCCTCCGACACCCCATGAAATTCTTTTCCCATCCCAATGGGCATCATCTCAATAAACCGCACATGCACCCTGTGATCCCTGGCCAAAAGCGCCACCCGGCAAAGATCCTGCTCCGGGATCCCAAGAGGCACACAATTGATCTTCAGTGAAATCTCCGGATACTTCATTGCCTCCGAAATCCCTTCCAGCGTCCGCCCCAGTTCATCCCGCCGCGTGATCCGCCTGCTGCAGGCCTCATCCAGCGTATCCAGGCTGATATTCAATCCGTCCAGCCCCGCCCGGGCAAAATCACTCATCTGATCTTTCAGAAACACACCATTTGTAGTCAGAGTCACCTTCTCGATCCCCGGCATATTTTTCAGTTTTTCCACCAGCTGAGGCATCCGCGGCCGTACAAGCGGTTCCCCGCCGGTCAGCTTGATCTTCCGGATACCCAGCTCTGCCATCACCCGGCAGATCCTCAAAATTTCCTCTTCCTGCAAAATGAGGGAGCGCTCCACATGCTGCACTCCCTCCTCCGGCATACAATAAATACACCGCAAATTACATCTGTCAGTTACGGAAATCCTGAGATAATCAATATTTCTTCCGCACCTGTCTATCATTATTTTTCCTCAAAACGAAAATCTCCGCTTTTGCCTCCTGTTTTTTCTTCCAGATGGATATCAGACATGACCATGTGCTTGTCAATTGCCTTGCACATGTCATAAATGGTAAGAAGCGCCACCTGAACACCTGTCAGCGCCTCCATCTCCACGCCTGTTTTTCCCTCTGTTTTTACCGTGCAGAATACACGGATCACTCCCGCATCCTCATCGGTCTCAAAATCCACAGAACACTTCTGGATGGGAAGTGGATGGCACATGGGGATTAGCTCAGAAGTACGCTTCACACCCATGATACCTGCCACACGGGCCACACCAAGTACATCACCCTTTTTCACATTTCCGCTTTTTACCGCGGCCATGATCTCCGGGCTTACCTGAATGGAACCCGTGGCTGTTGCCGTACGGTGAGTGACCGGTTTGTCGGACACATCCACCATAACAGCATTGCCGTTTTTATCAAAATGATTCAATTCCATATCTGTCTATACTTAGCAGATCTCAGCGCCTGCAGGCATCTCTTTCTCCGGTACCATCAGGGAAAGATTTCCGTCTGCATCCTCTGCACAGAGGATCATACCCTCGCTGAGGATTCCGGCAAGCTTGGCAGGCTTCAGGTTTGTAACGACCATAACCTTTTTGCCCACCATTTCCTCTGCGGAATAATGAGCCTTGATTCCGGATACGATCTGACGAACCTGGCTTCCGATCTTAACCTGAGAGCAGAGAAGTTTTCTGGATTTCTTAACCTCCTCACAGGCAATGATCTCACCAACCTGGAACTGCAGCTTCTCAAAATCATCGAAAGTGATCTCCGGCTTTGCCTCGATATCGATCACATTCTCTGTTTTCTCCTCTTCTACCTCTTCCTTCGGCTCTTCTTTCGGCTCTTCTTTCTTCGGATGAAGCTTCTCAACCTTCTCAAGAACCTCTTTCAGGTCAAGTCTCGCAAAAAGGATCTCCGGTTTGTCGGTTACGCGGTTTCCTGAAGGATAAAGACCAAACTGCTCCATCTCCTCAAGAGTTCTCTCGTTTGCGTTGAGCTGTACAAGAATACGCTCTGTTGTACGCGGCATAAAGGATTTCAGAAGAGATGCGCCGATGCAGATTCCCTCAACCAGGTTGTAGAGAACGGTTGCAAGACGATCCTGCTTTGTCTCATCCTTTGCAAGTGCCCATGGCATTGTCTCGTCGATATATTTGTTGCAGCGTTTAAACAGAGAGAATACCTCTGTGATAGCATCTGCCACACGAAGCTTGTCCATTTTTGCGGAAACGTTCTTCGGAACCTGAAGGATGAAGCTCTTAAGATCCTCATCAACCGGCTCAGTAACATTCTTATTCTCAACGACTCCGTTAAAATATTTGTTAGACATGGAAATTGTACGGTTTACAAGATTTCCAAGTGTGTTTGCAAGGTCGGAATTCAGTCTCTCAACCATCAGCTCCCATGTGATCACACCGTCATTCTCAAATGGCATTTCATGGAGTACAAAATAACGGACAGCATCTACACCGAAGAACTCAACCAGCTCATCTGCATAGATTACATTTCCTTTGGATTTACTCATTTTTCCATCGCCCTGAAGCAGCCATGGATGTCCGAATACCTGTTTCGGAAGCGGAAGATCCAGAGACATCAGGAAGATCGGCCAGTAAATGGTATGGAAACGAATGATATCTTTTCCGATCAGGTGAAGATCTGCCGGCCAGTATTTGTTGAATTTATCGCTGCTGTTTCCGTCGCAGTCATAGCCGATACCTGTGATATAGTTTGTCAGGGCATCCAGCCATACATATACAACGTGCTTCGGATCGAAATCTACCGGGATTCCCCATTTAAAGGATGTTCTGGATACACAGAGATCCTGAAGTCCCGGAAGAAGGAAGTTGTTCATCATCTCGTTTTTACGAGACTCCGGCTGGATGAAATCCGGATGTGTGTTGATGTAGTCAATAAGCTTATCTGCATATTTACTCATTTTGAAGAAATATGCCTCTTCCTTGGCAGGTACGCATGGACGTCCGCAGTCCGGACATTTGCCATCTACAAGCTGGGACTCTGTGAAGAAGGACTCACATGGTGTACAGTACATTCCTTCATAATGACCCTTGTAGATATCTCCCTTTGCATACATTTTTTTGAAGATTTTTTTGACCTGCTCTTCATGGTTTTTATCTGTTGTACGGATGAATTTATCATAGGATGTGTTCATCAGATCCCAGATGCGTTTGATCTCACCGGAAACGTTATCTACGAATTCCTTTGGTGTAACACCAGCTTCCTCAGCCTTCAGCTCGATCTTCTGGCCATGCTCATCAGTACCTGTCTGAAAATATACGTCATAACCCTGCTGTCTTTTAAAACGTGCGATCGCATCCGCAAGAACGACCTCATAGGTATTTCCGATATGCGGTTTACCGGATGTGTACGCAATGGCAGTGCTGATATAATATCTCTGCTTTTCCATCTTTTCTTTCCTCCATAAATATAAAAATAAATTGTGTACTTACTCATAACGGACTGAAAATATATTCCGTCAAAACAGGAAATTTCCTGTCCGGGGACATTGGAAGATTACCAAGTAATTCTCAGCGACATAAAAAAACGTCTTCTCATACCATAATGATATGAGAAGACGAGTTATTACCCGTGTTACCACTTCTTTTCGTTCCTGCCTCGCGGCAAAAACCTCATCAGGTACAGCAAGCTCTATACCCTTCCGCTATAACAGGCGGTCCTGTCACTGCCTGCCGGTGTCCGTTAAATCGGACATTCGCACTTCGCTTATCGCGTTTAAACCGGTTCAGCAATGCCTCTCCGAAGCCATCTTCCATCTGCGCCTGCACATCCCTCTCAGTCTCGGAACTCCTGCATAAAGTGAACCTTTACCATTCACTCTGCCGCAGATCTATGACATCAACTGCGTCACAGCCTGCATCTAAAAAGTCCTCCGGGGATTTCCCTGTAGTACGGTGTACACATGTACTCTCTTCTTCCATGAGTTTTCCATATGGGAAAATCGTAACACATTTCCGATGGTTTGTAAACGGGGAATTTCGATACTGTATTACATTCTCCTCTGCCTGTACATCCACCGCCACGCCATCCGGAACGCAATGGTTGTCAGCGTCATTCCTGCTGCCATGCTCACCGCAAAAAGGATCGTATAGATTCCGTCTTTCTGGAATTTTGCCCAGTCCTTCATCAACATCCAGTTCATTGTCCGGTAAAGTGCTGCTCCCGGAATCAGCGGAATTGTCGCGGAAACCAGAAATACAGTTACCGGCGTTTTATGAATTCTTGCCATACATTCTGCATACAAAGTAATAGCTACTGTTGACCAGAAACCGCACGCATACGGACTTGGCGTTATGAACTCTACTGCCAGATATACAGCCCAGGACAGACATCCACCCAATGCCGCAAACCAGAGTTTTTTTCCATGGATATTAAATAATGCCGCAAAGCCGAGGGATCCTGTGAAGGATACGACCAGCTGTATGATTTCCCGCATATTTTCCTCCTGAATAAATCATAACTACTCTCAAATACTCCCATTATCTGCTGCATTTCGCTACTCCGCAATTGATGCAGTATGTGAACTCCTCATTCACTGCTTATTGCTTTTCGTAACCTTCAAGAGAACTTCCCTGATTCGGTTAAAACAACAGATTCGCCACCGTGAAACCAAGGCCCACGACCAGTGCCAGCAAAAGCGCCTCCATACATCGGATCAAACCTGTAATGGTATCTCCTGAAAACATATCGCGTAATGAATTGGTAAATGCAATTCCCGGTATCAGAAGCATGATATTTCCGATACTGATCAGATCCGCATGATGTCCAAGCCCGATCAGAACTGTAAGATTGGAAAGTACTCCGCCGGCTCCGCAGCAAAGAAGCACTGTCAGCAGCGAGTTTAATGCGCCCTTTTTTACAAAAGCCTCAAACAGCTTCAGGGCGATACCAATCAGCGCAGAAGCAATCATATCGTTGACATCTCCTCCAAAAAACACGGAAAAAGAGCCTGAAATTACAGCATAGATCAAAATCTGCGTTTTAAAAGAATATCCTTGTTTATCCCGGATCTTTTCCAGCCCCTTCTGAATCTCCTCCGGCTTCGGCCGATACTCACAGATGTATCTGGAAAGCTGGTTCAGGTCATCCAGCCGTCCCAGATCATTGGACATTCCCGGCACACGCCGCGTCTGGGTGCAAATACCGAAATCCTCTCCATAAATAGTCGTCACAATACTGGATGTGATAGAAAAAACATCTGCCCGGGTGGCTCCATATGCCAGGCAGATCCGCCGTATGGTATCTTCCACACGTCCAACCTCTGCTCCGCAGCAAAGAAGCTGTTCACCAATTGTCATCGCATAATATAAATACTGTTCCGCTTCCTCCCGCGTCATCCGGCATCCCTCACTTTCCTGCTTTATTTCATTTTTATCTATTTTAGGACACGTAAATATTAAAATCAACAAGGATTTTTTGTCTTAATATTCATTTCTTCTATATTTTCTCAAAGTAATAAGCAGATATTTTCGCTCAAAATAAAACACCACCCGGACAAAAAAGATATCTATCCCTTCTGTCCGGATGGTGTTTGTGTTTGAAAATCCAATGCTCTGCTCAGTTTTTATTTATTTGAAATCTAATAGATCTTATGCAAGTTTTCCGCCAAGTTCACGGCAAGCTGCAAGTCCTTCATCATCAGGTGTGTTGTTTACAATGAGTCCTTCATCCTCAACAAGCTCTGCGCCTGCGTCTTTTGCTCTGCCGCACCATGTTCTCATCCACTCTCCGTCGCCCCAGTCATAGGAACCGAAAAGCGCAACTTTCTTACCGGAAAGTTTGCCTTCCAGATCAGAGAAGAATGGCTCGAACTCACCCTCCTCAAGCTCCTCATCCCCCATAGCCGGACAACCAAGAGCCAGAACATCAAAAGAAAGCGCTTTATCCACATCCGCATCAGCCACTTCCATAATCTCAACATCCGCACCGGCAGCCTTGGCACCTTCCTCAACAGCCTGCGCCATAGCCTCTGTGTTACCTGTAGAAGACCAGTAAATAATTCCTACCTTGCTCATCTCAAAAACCTCCTGTTTTTAAACTTTATATTATACGCACATCTGAGATGTACAGAGATGCTTCATACCAACAACCTGCAAAATCGAATACCCCGCACGGATCTGCGCCGCAGTAAACTCCCGGCACTTATCGTAGCTGTCAAAAATCCTGCGAGCCTGCTCCACATCATCATAAACCTTCCAGTAACCACACATCTTGCAGCCACTGCCTCCGAACTTCCGGAAGCCCTTCACATCTTCAATGGGATAACCCAGGAAAAGTCCGATCTCATGAGGAAACTCCGTCTTATGAAAAAATCTCTCCTTCAAACGGGCGATCATCTCATCCAAAGAACTATCTATATTATACCCATCCTGAAGCAAAAGTTTCCTGGCTTCATCCTGCTTAAGATATTCCTGTAGCATATCCGGCCGGTACACCAGAAGAAGATAATGCTTCCTGCATCCACAGATGATCTCCATACGGATACCTTCCCGTTCAAGACTCTCCTCATAATCCGAAATGATCTCCGGCAGCTCCGGCATTTTTTCCTTGGAAAAGGAAACAAGATTCGCCGGTTTCATTCCCATTAATACAGGGGAACAATGATAACCCATGACAGATTCAAATTTTTCACAAGTCATTTGCATTCTCCTTTACATGTTAGTTAGATTTCTCTAACTGTTGTAAATATACTACCAAAGTTAGTCTCTGTCAACTTATTTTTATAAATTTTCACTGAGAATTTTTACTGATAAAATCCTATCATTAAGGGCACAATATTCCTTATAATAAACACTCTGTCAGACATCCGACTGCCAGTTCTCACCATTTAACCGAATCAAGTAAGTCCTCTGCAGGGTTGCAAATATCCCCTACACCCGCAGCGTAAAAATACTCATTTACATCCAGCTCATAAAATGAAAATATTTCAGGATAATCATATCCAAACCTCTTGACAAACTTCCCTCTGCCATGTATTATAATATCAGTAATAATTACTATTACTGAAAGGGGGAAACATTATGGCAGCACTTAAATACAGCCGTCAGCGAGAATCCATCAAGGAATTTCTGAGATCCAGAACAGATCATCCAACGGCAGATACAGTATACGAGAATCTTCGACAGATCTACCCGAATATCAGTCTCGGAACTGTCTACCGTAATCTTTCTCTTCTCAGTGACATCGGTGAGATCCGGAAGCTGACCAATTTCGGAAGCGCGGATCGCTACGATGGAAGGGTCGCACCACACTCACATTTCATGTGTACCAGATGCAACCGGGTGATCGATATGCAGTCAGACAGCCTTAACGGAATTCTTGAACAGGCAGCTGCAGAATTTATCCACGGAAAAGTCTTTGACGTAGATGCAAGCTTCTATGGGATCTGCAAGGAATGCCTGAAAAAAGAAGAAAAACAAGCTTGACAAAACAAAGATCACATGGTATTATAAAATAGTAATAATTACTATTATTAATTTAGAAGAAACAAAAACAAACAATATATTTCAAAAAAGAAAAGGAGATCATTACTATGGCTAAATGGGTATGTACAGTATGTGGATATGTTTATGAAGGCGAGCAGGCACCGGAAGCCTGTCCAGTATGTAAAGCACCAGCTTCTAAATTCCAGAAACAGGAAGGCGAGCTCTCATGGGCAGCTGAGCACGTTGTAGGTGTAGCTAAAGGTGTCAGCGAGGACATCCTTGCAGACCTGAGAGCGAACTTCGAGGGCGAGTGCTCTGAGGTTGGTATGTATCTTGCAATGGCTAGAGTTGCTCACAGAGAAGGATATCCGGAAGTTGGTATGTACTATGAAAAAGCAGCTTACGAGGAAGCAGAGCATGCAGCTAAATTCGCAGAGCTCCTTGGTGAGGTTGTAACAGACAGCACAGAGAAGAACCTTCAGATGCGTGTAGAGGCTGAAAACGGCGCTACAGCAGGTAAATTCGACCTTGCAAAACGTGCGAAAGCAGCTGACCTTGACGCAATCCATGACACAGTACATGAGATGGCTAAGGACGAGGCAAGACACGGAAAAGCATTCGCAGGTCTGCTTAAGAGATACTTTGGTAAATAAGAAATCCGCATAAAATCGGAATTTTTACAAGAGGGAACCACGTAAAATGGTTCCCTCTTTTTTAATGTTTCTGATGGAGATGTGCAAATTAGTGTACAGATTTTTCAATCTTCCGCACACTATCTTCTCTTACCTGCTCCCGAAGCTCCGTCAGATAATCTGAGAATTTCACCTGTTCATTTCCGTAGGTCATCTGCAGGTTATATTCCAGTGGGATCCAGGTTTTGATGTCGGATTCATTGTGCTGGATCAGCGCTTCCAGTTTGTCCAAAGCTTTGTAGATTCTGGATTCCAGAGTCTGCTGTGCTTCCATTTCCTGATACAGTTCTGCCATCTCTTTATCAAATGGTTCCGGCAGAGTTTTCACCCATTCACCCAGCACATCGGCTTCTTTTTCTGAATCTTTTACTGTTTTTTCAAAAGCTGGGATATCCCCGGTAAAAGCTTCTCCCATATCATGGATCAGACACATTTTCATGATCTTCAGAAGATCTGCCTCCGGAAACTCGTCGCTGACAAAATATGCCATCAGAGAAATTCTCCAGGAATGCTCCGCAACACTCTCCCGCCTGCCTCCGGATGTATAGCAATGACGCACTGCATCTTTTAATCGTTCTGCAACAGAAAGTACTTCAATCAGTTTTTCTGGTTTCATATTCGTTCTCTCTCCTCCGTCTTTTCATAATATTTTCACTGACACCAATTCTGTTCATTACTATACCATATCTCCGGTCATGGAAAACAGATGAAAAACAGAAGATTCCATTCTGAAAAAATTTGTCTCAACTAATTTATAAAAAAAATATAAACTTTATTGCATTTTTCTCCATAATCGTCATAATGAAATTATAAACAAAAGAAAGAAGGTGATTGCCGATGGATATCACGGTGTCGGATGAGGTCTCACAGGAATATCATGCGCTTGTGAAGAACATCCTCTGTAACAGAGAGTTCCTGAAGCTGAGCCTGTACACCCACCACCAGTGGACCACACGGCTCATGCACAGTATCAATGTTTCTTACCTCTCCTGGTTCATTGCCAGGAAGCTGGGATGTGACGAGAAAGCCGCCGCAAGGGCAGGGCTTCTCCACGATTTCTGTCCCTATGACTTCAGGGCGGAGACACCGACCGGTGAGCATCAGGCGTTTTATCACCCGAAGGCTGCCGCAGACAACAGTGCCGCACACTTTGATGTCACAGACAGAGAGCTGGATGCGATACTCTCACATATGTTCCCTCTGGGACCTCTTCCACGCAATAGGGAAGCCTGGATCATCAGCTTTGCCGATAAAGCCTGCGCCATCGCGGAAGGCTGCCATATCGCCATTGCACTGGCCAGACGGAACCGGATCGTCATCAATCCGGCATAATTTCCACACAAAAAACAGGGCCGTCGCTACTCCTGACGAGCCCTGTTTTTGTGTGGAAATTTATTTTATGGTAATACTTTGCAGATTACTTTCTATATCTTAGTTCTCTTTCACAATAACCTTATCCAGATGCCAGATATCATCTACATACTCCTGGATAGTTCTGTCGGATGTGAACTTACCGCTGCATGCTGTATTGAGAAGTGCCATCTTAGCCCAGCGTTTCTCATCCTTATATGCTTCCTCAACACGCTTCTGTGCCTCTGCATAGGAACGGAAGTCGCCAAGGATGAAGTACTGGTCAGGTCTCGGCATGTTGCGTTTGTCGAGAAGTGAATTGTAGATGTCACGGAACATCTCTGTATCGCTGGAGAAGGTTCCGTTGATCAGCTGCATCAGTACCTGACGGATCTCCGGATCTGTGTTGTAGATGAAGTCCGGATCGTAACCGCCGTTGTTCTCATAGTTGATGATCTGGTCGGAGCTCATACCGAAGATAAATGCATTCTCCTCGCCAACCTCCTGTACAATCTCAACGTTAGCACCATCCATGGTTCCAAGTGTCGGAGCACCATTCAGCATGAATTTCATGTTACCTGTACCGGAAGCCTCTTTACTTGCTGTGGAGATCTGCTCGGAAACATCTGCTGCCGCAAAAATGATCTCAGCGTTGGATACACGGTAGTTCTCGATGAATACAACCTTCAGCTTGCCGTTGATGGAAGCATCATTGTTTACAACATCTGCCACACAGTTGATCAGCTTGATGATCTTCTTTGCACGTGCGTAAGCTGCGGAAGCTTTTGCACCAAAGATAAATGTTCTTGGATAGAAATCCATCTCCGGATGTGCCTTGATCTGGTTGTACAGATAGATCACATGCAGGATGTTAAGAAGCTGACGTTTGTACTCATGAAGTCTCTTAACCTGGATATCGAAGATAGAGTGCGGGTCAACCTCAACACCATTGTGCTCCAGGATATATTTTGCAAGACGCTCTTTGTTCTTGAACTTGATGGTCATGAACTCCTGAAGAGCCTTCTCATCGTCTGCGTAAACTTTAAGCTTGGAAAGCTGGGAAAGATCTGTGATCCAGTCCGGTCCGATCTTGTCCGTTACCCAGTCAGCCAGAAGCGGGTTTCCATGAGCAAGGAAACGTCTCTGTGTGATACCGTTTGTTTTGTTGTTGAACTTCTCAGGCATCATCTCATAGAAATCCTTCAGCTCCTGATTCTTGAGGATCTCGGTATGAAGGCGTGCAACACCGTTTACAGAGTAGCCTGCAACGATCGCAAGGTGAGCCATCTTAACCTGTCCGTCATAGATGATCGCCATCTTCTTGATCTTCTCGAAGTTTCCAGGATATTTCTGCTGGATCTCAAGAATGAAACGACGGTTGATCTCCTCGATGATCTGGTATACACGCGGAAGCAGTCTGGAGAACAGCTCGATCGGCCATTTCTCAAGTGCCTCGGACATGATGGTGTGGTTGGTGTAAGCACAGCATTTTGTTGTGATATCCCATGCCTGATCCCAGCCAAGACCTTCCTCATCGATAAGAATACGCATCAGCTCTGCAACTGCAACTGTCGGATGAGTATCATTCATCTGGAATACAACCTTCTCATGAAGCTTGGTAATGTCATCGTGTGTTTTCTTATATTTGGCAATCGCTGCCTGAAGGCTGGCAGATACGAAGAAGTACTGCTGTTTCAGACGAAGCTCTTTACCTGCCATATGGTTATCATTCGGATAAAGTACCTCAACGATAGTACGTGCAAGGTTCTCCTGCTCTACTGCGTTGTGATAATCACCCTTGTCAAAAGAGTCAAGGTTGAAGTCTACGATCGGCTCTGCATCCCAGATACGAAGTGTGTTTACAACATCGTTGTTATAACCTGTGATCGGCATATCGTAAGGAACAGCCTTAACTGCCTGATATCCTTCATGGATGAATTTATTCTCGTTCTTCACCGGATCCCACTCAACGCGTACATATCCGCCGAAATGAACCTCTTTTGCATACTCCGGACGACGGAGCTCGAAAGGATAGCCGTTCTTCAGCCAGTTATCCGGTGCCTCTACCTGATAACCGTCACGGATCTCCTGCTTGAACATACCATAACGGTAACGGATTCCGCATCCGTATGCACAGTAGTTGAGAGTTGCAAGAGAATCCAGGAAGCATGCTGCCAGTCTTCCGAGTCCACCGTTTCCAAGAGCCGGATCCGGCTCCTGGTCTTCGATGCAGTTAATGTCAAGTCCAAGCTCCTCAAGAGCCTCCTTAACCTCGCCGTATGCACCAAGGTTGATCAGGTTGTTTCCAAGGGCACGGCCCATAAGGAACTCCATGGACATATAATATACGATCTTCGGATCCTGTTTTTCATACGCCTTCTGGCTCTTGAGCCAGTTGTCAATGATCACGTCCTTCACAGTGTAGCTTACAGCCTGAAAGATCTGCTCCTGTGTAGCCTCTTCCAGTGTTTTTCGATAAAGGAATTTTACGTTTTCTTTTACACTTTTTTTGAATTCCTCTTTCTCAAACTGCTTGTCAATCATTAGTTTTCCTCCTGTACTTTGGATACTCCCAGTGTTACAGCCTCTTTATTGATGTTCCACTCCTTGGTGTAACCCTCTGCTTCTCCCAGAATAATGTTTTCTGCCAGTACTTCACGTTTGATCTCATCCTGGTTTGCTTTCATGATATCCATGATCTTATCGTTATCTTTTGCATAGACAATGATCTTGTCCATGACTTCGAAACCAGCCTCTTTACGCATGGTCTGAACCTTGCTGATGATCTCGCGGACAAAGCCCTCCTGGATCAGTTCAGGTGTAAGGTTTGTATCAAGGACAACGGATGTCTCACCGTCTGTCTCTGTCACATAGCCCTCGCTCTGGGCTGTTTCGATCAATAAGTCTTCCTCTGCAAGCTCGACTCTGTTTCCGTCAATGTCAAGAACGAGAACACCATTATCTCTCAGCTCTTTCATTGCTGCGGTTCCGTCGATCTCGGAGAGTGCGGTACGGATGCCGTTCAGAAGCTTGCCGTATTTCGGTCCTACTGTACGAAGCTGCGGCTTGAAGCTGTAGGAAATGAAGGACTCTACATCATCTGCGAATTTCACTTCTTTTACGTTAAGCTCATCTGCGATGATATCTGTGTAGAATTTATCCATAGCTTTCTCAGCCTTTACATACATGGTTCCGATCGGCTGACGGTTCTTGATGTTTGCGGTATTTCTGCATGCACGTCCGAGAACAACGATCTCAAGAAGCTCTTCCATGTTTGCCTCAAGATCCTTGTCGATCCATGCCTCGTTTACCTCCGGGTAATCGCAAAGATGGATACTCTCCGGAGCGTCTGCATCAATGCTTCTTACAAGGTTCTGGTAGATATCCTCAGTCATGAACGGGATCATCGGAGCTGCAGCCTTGGCAACTGTTACCAGTGCTGTGTAAAGTGTCATGTAAGCATTGATCTTATCCTGCTCCATGCCCTTTGCCCAGAAACGCTCACGGCTTCTTCTTACATACCAGTTACTCATATCGTCAACAAATTCCTGGAGTGCTCTTGCAGCCTCCGGAATCTTGTAGGAATCAAGATCCGCATCGACAGTCTTCACCATGGTATTCAGCTTGCTGAGCAGCCATTTATCCATAACCGGAAGCTTATCGTAATTTAAAGTATATTTAGTTGCATCAAAATTGTCAATGTTCGCATACAGTACGAAGAATGCGTAGGTGTTCCACAGAGTGCTCATGAACTTTCTCTGTCCCTCTACAACTGCCTTGCCATGGAAACGGTTCGGGAGCCACGGAGCACTGTTGATGTAGAAATACCAGCGGATTGCATCTGCGCCGTATTTGTTCAGTGCATCAAACGGATCTACTGCATTTCCCTTGGACTTACTCATCTTCTGTCCGTTCTCATCCTGTACATGTCCCAGAACGATTACATTCTTATACGGAGCCTTGTTGAAAAGGAGTGTGGACTCAGCAAGAAGGGAGTAGAACCATCCTCTTGTCTGGTCAACAGCCTCGGAGATGAAGTCTGCCGGGAACTGCTGCTCGAACAGGTCTTTGTTCTCAAATGGATAATGATGCTGTGCAAAAGGCATTGCTCCGGAATCGAACCAGCAGTCGATTACCTCCGGTACACGGTGCATGGTCTTGCCGCAGTCCGGACACTTCATGGTGATATCATCAATGTATGGACGGTGAAGCTCGATGGTCTTCGCGCGCTCGTCACCACTCTTCTCATAGAGATCCTGACGGCTTCCTACGGATTCCATATGTCCGCACTCACACTGCCAAATATTCAGTGGTGTTCCCCAGTAACGGTTTCTGGAAATACCCCAGTCCTGAACATTCTCAAGCCAGTCACCGAAACGTCCCTTACCGATGCTCTCCGGAATCCAGTTGATAGTATTGTTGTTACGGATCAGATCATCCTTTACTGCAGTCATCTTGATGAACCAGGACTCACGTGCATAGTAGATAAGCGGTGTGTCACATCTCCAGCAGTGCGGATAATCATGCTCGAATTTCGGTGCGTCAAAAAGCTTGCCCTCTTTGTCAAGGTCTGTGAGAACCATCGGGTCCGCTTTCTTTACGAATACACCTGCGTATGGTGTCTCTTTGGTCATGTTACCCTGTCCGTCTACGAACTGTACGAACGGAAGGTCATACTCACGTCCGACACGGCTGTCATCCTCACCAAATGCAGGTGCGATATGAACGATACCGGTACCATCACTCATGGTAACGTAGTTGTCACAGGTTACGAAATGAGCTTTTTTGTGCTGTTTTGCTGCTGCCTCTCCTGCACATGCAAAAAGCGGCTCATATTCTCTGCGCTCAAGGTCTGTTCCTTTATATTTCTCAAGGATCTCATATGCAGGCTCATCATCCTTTGCAAGCTTGCCGAGAACCTTGTCCAGAAGTGCCTCTGCCATGTAGTAGGTATAGCCGTCTGCTGCTTTTACCTTGCAGTAGATCTCATCCGGGTTTACACAAAGTGCAACGTTGGACGGAAGTGTCCATGGTGTTGTTGTCCATGCCAGGAAGTATGCGTCCTCACCAACAACCTTGAAACGTACGATCGCAGAGCGCTCTTTAACAGTCTTGTAGCCCTGAGAAACCTCCTGTGCGGAAAGCGGAGTTCCACAGCGTGGGCAATAAGGAACGATCTTAAAGCCTTTATAAAGAAGACCTTTTTCCCAGATCTCTTTCAGCGCCCACCACTCGGACTCGATGAAATTGTTGTCGTATGTTACATACGGATGCTCCATGTCAGCCCAGAAACCAACGGTAGATGAGAAATCCTCCCACATTCCCTTGTATTTCCATACGCTCTCCTTACACTGCTGAATGAACGGCTCCATTCCGTACTCCTCGATCTGCTCCTTGCCGTCAAGGCCAAGCTTCTTCTCAACCTCAAGCTCAACCGGAAGTCCGTGAGTATCCCATCCTGCTTTTCTCGGAACCATGTACCCCTTCATTGTACGGTATCTCGGGATCATATCCTTGATAACTCGTGTCAGAACGTGTCCGATATGTGGCTTACCATTTGCGGTAGGCGGTCCGTCATAGAATGTGTATGTCTCGCCCTCTTTACGGCTGTCCATACTCTTTTCGAAAATCTTGTTGTCTTTCCAGAATTTCTCGACTTCTTTTTCACGGTCAACAAAATTCAGATTCGTGTCAACTTTACGATACACAATATTTACCTCCTGTGTCTGATTACTGGCTGCTGCCTCATTTGTAAGGCCACAGCGGATTGTTTCTTCACAGATACCTGTTCGTGCCAATACTTCGGGCACTTATAAAAAAAGACCCCATCCTGTAAAAGGACGAAGTCTGATTCGCTGTACCACCTGTTACATTATACGGGCCTGTGTCCGGATCCCTGCGTCTTCTGCTGTGTTCTTATGCTCTGTGTTATGGCGCGGGCTGTTGTTCCATGTCTGTTCATGGCGGACAATTCTTTGTATCTGCCGATATATGTTCCCTGTAACGGAGGAAATCCGTCAGTTCTTACTTAATGATCATCTGTATATCAGATATTCTTCCGGCTGTTGCCGGACAACTTCGGAACTGAAGCTCAGGAGTGATATTCCGCCATATTTACTCGTCCCGGGCTCCCACCATCCCCGGTTCGCTACAAGCTTTCCATATGGCCTACTGTCTCCATCACAGCTTTTTCTATATACGCTGTCTATTATAGGTTGGGGAAAATCCATATGTCAAGTGTTTTCATGGATTTTTCTTTTTATATGTATGTTCACTTCTTCTTAATGGAATTTTCACAGACTGCAAGTGGTTTTTCCGGGAGGAAAGTGGTATACTACTACAGAATCTTGAGGGCAAAAATACAGCGTTTCATTAATACAATGCTATAATTAATGAAATACTGCACCTCATCACAAAACGGGCAAGATTTTTTCGGTTACTGATCCTCAAATGAATAATAACCTTCTCGCCCGGATTTATCACTGAAAGGTATCTTGTTATGAAAAATATGAAAAAACGATCCTTGCGCCGGATCTTTGCAGGCATTCTCGGCATAGGGATCCTGCTCACAGGCGCAGCTCCCTGCGCGGCGGCTGCCTATGGATACGATGAATATGGTGATCCTATCGTCACTGCCACACCGGTTCCTGATGGTCAGGCCGCAGCAGTCACGCCTGCTCACTCCAGCTATTATTCACAGGCTGCCGACACCGATTCCATTGACGGATGGCCCAAAGGTCCCGGCATCGAAGCACAGGCTGCAGTCCTTATGGACGTAAATACAGAAGCCGTTCTTTATTCCAAAAATGCGGACACACAGCTCTACCCTGCCAGCATCACGAAGATCCTGACTACACTGCTTGCCTGCGAAAATCTGAATACTAAGACAAACATTACCGTATCTGAGAACGCTTCCACCAGTGTAACTGCCGGAGATTCCAGTATTTATGCTGCTCCCGGTGAAGAATTCACCAGGGATCAGGCCCTGATGGCTGTCATGCTCCAGTCCGCTAATGAAATGTCTGTCGCCGTTGCGGAAGAAGTTTCCGGCTCTGTAAAGAAATTCGCAGAACTCATGAACTGGCGCGCCAAGCTTTTTGGCTGCAAGAACACACACTTTAACAATCCCAACGGTCTTCCGGATGAGAATCATTACACCACAGCCTCCGACATGGCAAAGATCGCCAAATCCGCCTGGCTGAATCCTCTTTTCCGGCGATACTGCACCAAACGTTATTACGAGATCCCGCCTACCAATAAATTTGCGGAAGCCCGCCAGCTGCTCAATCATCACAAGATGATGAAAAACGGCGAATATTATTATGAAGGCGTCCGTGGCGGAAAAACAGGCTACACGGATGCATCCGGCAACACACTTGTCACCTACTGCAAACGAGGAAATATAACGCTGGTAGCCGTGATCCTGAATTCTACTTCCGCGGCAAATGCTTACAGCGATACCGCTTCTCTTTTTAATTATGGTTTTGAAAATTTTGAAAAGGTGGATATGAAGGTGTCCATGGAGCCAGTCCCGTTTAAGGTACTCCCTTGTGACAAATATATCCTTAAGAATAACGGAAACACCTATCCGTTTTATTATCAGACAAAGGTTTATGTGACTCTTCCAAAAGGTATCAAAAAATCACAGCTTAACAAACGCCAGGCCGTTCTTCAGAATGCTGTCGGCCCACTGCGTCTGAAAAGCAAATATTATTATAAGAAACAAATGGTCGGATGGGGAATGCAATACGAACGAAACATCGTATCAGATCTTCTCCTGGCTTCGTAACATTTTCCTGCGGCGGAGAGATTCGTGCTTTTCACGGATCTCATCCGCCGCTTCTGTATCTTCTGCTCTCAGGGTCTTCACCCCGAAATATTTTCCCTCATCGGTTTTTCGGATCCGGATCTTTCCGGCAACAGGTCCATGCTCATGGCAAAGGGCAAGGCTGTAATACACCTTGGAATTGTTGGTACTGAACCAGCGGATCTTCCTCTTGGCAGGGCATCTGCAAATAGGACACATGGTACTTACCATGGTACGATCCTTCATCAGACGCTCCTTTGATACAAATTCCCTGGACACAAACTTGTCATGGTCTGTATAGGAAATATAGATCTCGCTGTCTCTGGATTTTGGATTCTGATATACATCCAGGGACGGATGGCGGATCATGCAGGCTTCATCGATCTCCAGGAGTATCCTGGCAGTATAGCTGGCATCTGCCAGTGCCCGGTGAAAATCCCGGTTTTTGGGAAGCTGCAGGTAGTCTGTAGCATATTCCAGGGAACGCCTGGATATTCCATCCTCGAATTTTATGCTGAAAAGTTTCTGCACATCGTAGTAATGCACCGGCCCTGGCATCAGCTTCAGAAGATTATAGTATTTCATATTGCGCTGGAGTTCCATCACATCCTGGTCTCCCCAGGTAAAAAAGCGATACTCCTCCCCGCACCATTCCAGAAATCTGCGGATTGCCCTTGGAAAAGGGATGCCTTTTTCCAGTTCATGATAATCCACGTGGATCACTTCATGGATACTGTCGTGGATCCAGTGGTACACTTTGGGCTTGATCAGGCACTGAAAGGTATCAACGATCTCTCTTTTTTCATTTAATTTTACTGCCCCGATCTCTATGATCTCAAACGGGAGCCGACTATCCGGATGTCTTCTTCCATCCGGATTCTGGTTCCATTCCAGGTCAAATACAATATAGTTCATGGGTTTTCTGTCCTCTTATCTGACTGCTCAGCTGCTTCATAAATGCAGCTGTTTCCGGATCGTTGTCCGGCTATTTCATATTTTTGCATTCGGACACAGAATAAATCGCTTCAAACAGCTCCTGCTGGAAGCTTTCTGTATCTGCATCTGTCAGAATCATATCTTTCATTTCGTCTTCTTCGTGTAGCCACCAGCGGAAATCGCATAATGTGGCACCCCGTCCGGCACCGTCTGAACAATTCACATCCAGGAATACTTTTTCTGTTTTAAAGAACTCCGGATGGATGAGATACATAAACGGTACAGCAGCATGGATACTTGCCACACAGCGATATTTGGAAAAATTTTCAAGTACGTAGCCAGCCATATCTCCACAGGCTCTGGCTGCCGGATCACCGGACTGGCACAGCTTCATGATCTGGTTTCTGGTAAGATTACATTTCAGGGTAGCATCCAGTCCACACATGATCAGTGGGATTCCGGAATCGAATACGATCTTTGCCGCCTCCGGATCTGCGTAGATGTTGAATTCCGCTGCCGGTGTGATGTTTCCGCCTTTTGCTGCGCCGCCTGTAAAAACAATTTTTCTGATCTTATTCTTTATTTCAGGAAAAACCTTTAACAGAAGTGCAAGATTAGTCATTGGTGCAGTTTCGATCATTACTACCTGCTCGCCCTCCGGAATGGCATTCAGAATGTCACGTATAAAAAGCACTGCATTATCAGAAGCAGCCTCTGATTTTGCTTCCGGCAGTACGCAATGGCCAAGCCCTGTCTCTCCGTGGAATTCTTCCGCATAAATTGCCGCTTTCACAAGAGGACGGTCCTGGCCTCCTGCCACCGGAACCTTCAGTCCGTAAAAATCCACCAGCTCCAGTGCATTTTGGGTCACTCTTTCTATCCTGGTACTTCCTGCAGATGTCGTCACTGCAAGCAGCTCCAGTTCATCCTGATGTGCTGCCGCATATGCCAGTGCGATCCCGTCATCGATTCCGGGATCACAGTCCATGATAACCTTGATCTTATCTCCCATATATTCACCTCTGTAAAAACTCTTTCCCCAATTTTATAGTATTGCCGAATTTCCGCTGTTTACCTGTTCCAAGTATAACAGAGTGAGGAAAGAGTGTAAAGTTAATCAGAATTCGTTACTGTTCACTCCGTTCTCAGCAACACGCTTCGCGGAATATTACCAGTAAACAGTAATCAGAATTCACCTCTGTACTTCAGGCTGAAACGTAAAGAACCCCTCTGCCGGACATTGGCAGAGGGGTGGAAAAAAGGGGGTTATATTCATTTATATAAACAAATGCAATGTGCAATTTGGAGCTTTAATATTTGCAATATCCGTTTGGGTTGTTCCGGATATTGTTATTATGCTATATCCCATCACCCGGAGCTTGCAATCCAGTACCGGGGCTTCACAATAAATGCTGATCAATCAATAGAAACAAATTTCTTCTCTTCTGCTTCTTTCTTGGTTTCTTCCTTCGGGAAGGTTACATGAAGGATTCCGTTCTCATATTTCGCATGGATATCTTCATGCTTAATGCTCGAGCCTACATAAAAGCTTCTGTTGCAGGTTCCTGTATAACGTTCTCTGCGAACATATTTACCTTTATCATCCTTCTCGTCCTTCTTCTCTTCTCTGGTTGCCTGAATGTTCAGATAACCATTCTTCAGCTGGATCTTCACATCCTCTTTCTTAAATCCCGGAAGATCGATCTCCAGTTCATAATTGCCATCTACATCAAGGATATCTGTCTTCATCATATCCTTCACCTGAGGATAAGCATTGGCAGCTGCCTGACGGCCTGTCGGATATCCCATAAAATCATCAAATAAATCTTCTCCGAAAATACTTGGCATTAACATAACTCATTCCTCCTGATCTATATTCGCTGCGTGCTGCGCAGGCGTTTTTAATTTACTGTTTCTGAAAACATCTGCAAATTCTGTAAGAACTTTCTCCGGAAGATTTCTTTTTTCTCTCTTCCTTTGTTCTGTATGTACTATAACACGCATTATTAGCACTGTCAATAGGCGAGTGCTAATTTCACACTTTCTTCACATTTTCCGTAATTTTACGATCCATTTTTCCGATACATATGTCTGAAGCGCCGAAGATAGAAGGACTCCCAGGATCAGAAATGGAACTGCCTGTAAAAGCACTCCCATAAATACATAAATATAATAACTGCTTTCATAAAAGAGAGCCCACGTCTGCTGAATACAGTAAAGAACATCTGTATCGGGACCATGGATTCCGTATTCAGTGCAGTGGAGATATGCTTCATGAGATCTGTCGAATAATACATCTGATCGATACCGGGACGGTAATAAGGCAGGCTACCGCACCAGATAGCATGACTGCAACATCCTGGAATAGGAACTGGGAATTAAGAATGATCTCCAGGCTATATTTCTGTGTCTGAATGTATGAAAATAATAAAATAGTTCCTCCAAGATAAGCAAACAGCAACGTATTTACCGTTGTACCGATAATTTCTTTCCCAACCTGATAGCCGGAAGCTGTAAGCTCTTTCGCTGTCAGACTGTTTTTATGAGTCCAGACTTCATATACAGAAGATGTTACAGATAATGCTGTATCGATAACAGCCCCAAGAGTACTGAAAACAGTTACAAATATTCCTACATGAAGCATGTTAATATGAAGGTCCGTACTGTAATAATACATAAAATCGTCTTCCGAAATCTGCAGCTCATTTAACCCGTAGCTTCCTGATCTCCATGTAATAATATAAATCGGAATAAACAAAAGTAACATTACCAGCAGTGTAGCCAGAAAAGCCGCCCGCGTCTTTGGATTATTTCCGTTCTGATAAAACAGAGAAATATAACAGACACCTGCACCTGCCACCAATATCAGGAGCAGTACAGGAAAACCGGCAGACATCAGCATAATTGAAAAAAACAAAATTACAATATTCCCCGCCAGTGTCATAATTGACATGGCTCCACGCTCTCCGCCAATCAAGATCACCAGAAAAATTAAAATCAATGCAAGAAAAATGATCATTCTCTGACACCCCTTTTCCGTGATGGTATTTTCATAATCACTGAAGCAATAAAAACAGATACCGGTATTGCCAGTACAATTCCAATACTTTCTATCAGAAAACGACAGATATCATATGGAATGTGGTATCTCACGATCGTTACAAAGCTCATATCATTATTCATCTTAAGTATGAACATGGGAATCATGCCGCTTGCCAGAACAAACAGCAGTACATTTATCATGGTTCCCATAATATCATATCCGATTTCACGACCGGAATGTATCAGTCTTTTCAGAGAAACCGATGGATTTTTCCGCACGATCTCTCCTACTGCTGCGCTGATCGTCACCGTCACATCCATAATTGCACCAAGTCCTGTCAGCATAATATCTGCCCAGAATATATCTGCTGAATTGCCTGTACTTCCAAGGTATTCCAGATTGGAATAATCCAGATCTCCGTACATATAAATAGAAAATTCAAACAATGCCATGATTAGAAACAGAACACACAGTGTTGAAAGAACTGAGGAAAATGTTTTTCTATGAATTCCATTTAAGCAGATCAATGTAGTCAGTGAAAAAAGAACTGCGATGACATTACAGATATTTAACTATAAATGAGCAAGTTCGTGATTTTGCATAAAAGAAAGACACCTCGATTCCATG